>NZ_LZFI01000001.1:0-82177 GCF_001889925.1 Polynucleobacter sp. MWH-Adler-W8
ACCTAGGATGTTTAATTCCGCCTCTAAACTGTTGCTTTAAAAGACAATTTACTCTTGCTCAATGTTAACAAATTTGTTAATATACACGGATGAGCTATTCCATCCTTTATTACAGCGAGCAGGTTCAAGAAGACATTATGAATCTTCCCGACACGCTTCAAGCTCGCTATATTGGATTGACCACTCGAATGATTGAGCATGGGCCGAATTTAGGCTTGCCTCATACGGATTCATTTGGCGGCGGCTTATTTGAATTAAGACTTAAAGGGGCTGAAGGTATCGCCCGAGTTTTCTTTTGTACGATGGTGGAGAAAGAAATAGTGATGCTCCATAGCTTTATTAAGAAGACTCAAAAGACGCCTGAGAAAGAATTAAAGATTGCGAAAGCACGTATGAAGGAGTGGAAAAAATGACAACACAGAAGAAAACAAAAATGCTTACCCATAAACAAATGATAAGCAAAATGCTTAAAAAGCCAGCTGTAAAAGCCGCAGTCAAAGAACTTGATCGCACTGAATTTGCTATTCTTGATGAGATTCTTACGGCAAGGAAAGAGGCTGGATTAACGCAAGCTCAAGTGGCAAAAAAGATGGGAACACAAACCCCAGCTATTGCTAGATTAGAAAGCTCTCTGGCTACCGGCAAACATTCCCCAAGCCTAACTACCCTAAGAAAGTATGCGGCGGCCTTGGGCAAGAGAGTTGAGCTTCATTTAGTCTGAGGACGTCTATATCCACTGTAATCATTTCACCCATAATTCATAATAGCTATGTTTGAAATAAAATTGATTGATCAGTTTTACTTTCTGGGACAACTAATCAGATATGGCATTTAGCATTGAACAGCTAGGGGATATTGACTATTTGGTCGGGCAGTGGTGTCTGCTTCTGGCTCCACTTGAAATCAAAAAAGATCTTGATTACGATTACGAAATCGATGGCCAGACTGTAAGTGTTTTTGAAGTTCGCCCTTTGTGGCGTGGAAAACCAGGAGAGTTAACTCGACGACCGTTTGTAAAATTTCGGTATATACAGTCTGAGGCTCTGTGGCATATTTATTGGATGCGAGCCAGCGGAAAATGGCAAGCCTATGAGCCAAATCCAATCTCAAAAGATCTCAATGAGGCACTACAAGTTATTGATGCCGATCAATATGGCTGTTTCTTTGGATAACAAGCTTGGGTTAGTCACCCTAGTTGCATTGCCTTGACTATTAGCTACTCCAGAATAAAAAACAAGATTTATAGTGTCGATGCTAACTTTCAAATGAAAAAAGAGAGCTAGAAGCTCTCTTTTTGAATTCTTGGTGGCCCGGGGCGGAATCGAACCACCGACACAAGGATTTTCAAATATCCTCCGATAGACCGCTTTCGCTTTGATTTCAAGGGCTTGAGTCACCAGTCTTAACTTGTCTAAAAATTTTGCGTCCTTGTGCCGGTCAAATTTAGCAATGAGATCAGAATCTTGCGAATGGCGATTTTTCAGTGTGTACAGATATGTTGCCATCCCTGCGCCGATCACCCGCCATAGTGCCTGTAAATGTCGTTTTAAACGACAAAATAAAACCACTCGGAAGAGTGGTTTTATTTTCAATTGAAATTAGATTACCCAACCCGCATAGGCAATAGGATCATTTGACGCCCACTAAAGTGCAATCTTTCCTGAATCTCCAATGGGGTTTGATTATGTAAGAACTTGGTAAAGAAGTTTGATTTAGCCAAAAGTAGCTTGCTTGAGAAACAAACGCTTTCATTTGGGAACTCAACATAAGCCTCATCCGTTAACTTCATAAACTCTTTGATTGGATCGGTGCCAAAACCAATTTTTGAAGTTGCGGCTAATCCATGCTGATGACAAAAATCAACATAGTACGCCATCGATTTTTCCATCTTCTCTTTAAGTTCTTCCATTTTTTGATGGCCTTCAAAGCTCGTTGCATCTACTTCACCCACTGCTACGAAAACATAATTCTTGTAGTGTGGGAAAAGTCTCATCGCCCACATCAGGGCATGCATACTGGCACCACGATGGCGACTAACCAAGATGATTGCGGCAGGTTTAGATTTATCTAGTTGAGTGATAGCCTCTGACTTCTCTACCAGCAGATCTGGGAACGCCTCATCCGCTTTTGATAATTGAACCCTAAAGTTCTCATAGTGCTTTCTTGTCAAGAGACAAAGAACTACCACTACAGATGTGACCAGGATAGTTAACCAACCGCCTTCAAATAGCTTTTCACTGATGGTAATCATCAAAATAGAGATGGTGACTACAAAACCTAAAGCGCTGAGCAAAAAGTGCTTTAACCAACCCTTATTTTTACTGTGCTTGATCCAATAGACTGACATACCAAATAAAGACAAACTAAAGGTTAGGAACACATTAATGCTGTACAGAACTACCAAGGTTGCAACAGAGCCGCCTGTAAAGAGAAGAATTAGTAAAGCGGCAACACCCATCACCAAAATACCGTTCTGCCTTACTAAGCGACTTGATAGCTCACGGAACTGTCTTGGCACCCAATAGTCGGCCGCCATGTTAGAAAGCACAGTTGGGCCATCTAAGAATCCCGTTTGTGCGGCAACAAACAACAATCCAGCCTCGAGCAATAGAACTACAGCTAAGGCAATATCGTTAACTCCACCGCCATTAGGATTTAAGTGATTAATAATTGAACCAAACGCTGTTGCATTTAGAGTTTGGCCTTCAACCTTTTCTGCGCCCCAAAGCATATAGAGCAAGATGATGCCGCCAGCAGTAATTGCCAATGAGAATGCTAAGTACCACATCGTGCGTTTGCCATGAGGCACTCTAGGCTCTGCAAGCGTATTCACATTATTGGATACGGCCTCTAATCCTGTATAGGTACCGCCTCCTAACGAGTAGGCTTTTAAAAATAAGGATGCAACCATGATCCAGCCTAAATTTGAACCTAATGCATTTGCTTCGGAGATAGCATTTGGAAATAAATTCCCGAGTTCAGGCGCATGAACGCCAATACCGTAGGCAATCAAAATAGCGTGGGTAATACAAAAGCCCAAGAAGATCGGCAAAAGAATCAAAATGGATTCTTTAATGCCTCTAAAGTTTAAGAATATAAGGAACACCACCAAGCCGAGTTCAATGATCAACTTGTAGTCTTGGTACTCAGGTGGGATCAAACTAAATGCGGCATCTACTCCGCTGGCAAGGGAAATAGCAATTGTTAATACATAGTCAACCAATAATGCTGATCCAGAAATTAATCCCGCCTTTGAGCCCAGCAATGCGGTAGCTACTTTATAGCCGCCGCCACCCGTAGGAAAGAGTTCAATAATTTGGTTGTAGCCCAATGCAATGATGAACACCGTTAAGGCTGTAGCCATTGCCAAGAACAGCGCCATATTGTGATTAGCACCTAAAGCTAAGAAAGCCTCTTCAGGACCATAGCAAGAAGATGACAGTCCATCGGCCCCCAACCCAACCCAAGCCAGTAGCGGAATAATAGATATCGCCCCTCTTGTTTTTGGATCCATTGGATCTAAGGCTTTGCCCTTAAAAAAATTAATGATTTTTTCCATCGTGTCCTCTGCGTTTCTTGGTTATATATCTAGGCGATATCCAACGCCTGTTTCAGTTAATAAAAACCTTGGTTGAGCTGGGTCATCCTCTAACTTTTGGCGGAGGTGCCCCATATAAATTCGTAAGTAGTGGTTATCTTCGGTATGCTGACCACCCCACACCTCTTTCAATAGCTGACGATGTGTCACTACCTTACCGCTATTTGTGAGCAAAATATTCAGCAATTGATATTCAATAGGGCTTAAATGAATCTCTTGATTAGCCTTAGTGACCTTGCGAAGGCTGAGATCGATCCTCACATCACCAAAACTAAATATTGGTGTATTAACCTCTGATTTAGATAGGCGCCTTAAAAGAACTCGCATTCTTGCCATGAGCTCTGCAGTACCAAAAGGTTTTGTGAGGTAATCATCGGCGCCTGCATCAAGTGCTTTTACTTTCTCATGCTCCTGCATTCTGGCTGAGAGCACTAGGATGGGATTGGTAGACCATGTGCGGTAGTTATTGATAAAACCAAGGCCATCGCCATCAGGCAAACCTAAGTCCAAAATGATTAAATCGGGCTTCTCTTTTGCGGCTACTTGCGAACCGCCGAAAATAGTCTGCGCTTCAAAGGCTACTAGATCCATGCCTTTTATGACTTTGATGATGAGTCCGCGAATATCTGCATCATCCTCAATCACCAATACTTTGATGGCTTGATCGCTCATAGCTTGGGTAACCCAGCATTTTCAGCAATAGGCAAAGTAAAGGTAATTACTGAGCCTACCTTTGATTCATTATTCTTTGCCGCTATAGAACCGCCGTGTGCCTCAACAATTTCCCTGCAAATTGCTAAACCCAATCCCATTCCTGATTGATTCGTATCAGAAATTCCTCTAGCAAACATCTCAAATAATTGACCAGGCTCTTGAACAAAACCAGCACCAGCGTCAATTACAGATACTTCAACGAATTGCTCGCTTTTGTTAGCACTCACCTCAATAGTTGCAGATTCAGACGAATACTTGGCGGCATTCTCTAGCAAGTTACAAAGTACCCTTTCAATTAATACTTCATCAAAAAACAATGGCGGTACATCGCGTGCAATGCTTGTCTTAACAATGCTTTGTGGAAACGATGTGGAGAAGTGTTTAATGCTAGAACCAATAACATCCTCTATTGGTTGCCATTCCTTTTTAAGGGTTGGGCCCTGTGTTTGCAATCTGGCCATCTCCAGCAAATTTCCAATCATGCTTGATAGCCTTAGACCCTGGCCTCGAATGGTTTCAAGATCGGCTTTACTCTCAGCATTAATATTTTGATTCCGATCTTGCAGGCTCTCAGCCAAACCAATCATGGTTGTCAGCGGAGTACGAAGATCATGTGAGAGGGAAGAAAGAATTGCGCTCTTTAAACGCTCTGTAGCGGCCTCTACTTTACTGAGCTCCTGTGCTTGTACAGAACGCAATTGAGCAATAGCTAATGCAATTAAATTGGCGGCTGTTTGTAGTAGATCGTCACGACCGTAGTACCTTAAAGACTTTGTGGGATCGGACGCCACAAGAATGCCCAGCGTCTTTAATTCAGAGCGAATGGGTAGATAAATGATGGATTTACCATCCACCTCATCAACCTCATGAAATATCCGAGTGCCGCTCTGCATAGACCATGCAACAGATTGCATATCAAATCTTGTACTCTTTAACTTCTCTGGACTCTCAGTAATGAATAAATCTATTTCAATACCGATTGGGCCCTCTAAAGCTGATTTAGCAACTTGAATAACCTGCTCATCTGATTGGGCGCTAAAGAGTCCTCGGGATAAATTTTGAAGGGCTTTGGCCAGCCCCTCTCTGGCAGAAACATCTTTAATTTGCTCTTTTAATTTTGCGGCTAAATGACCAGTAACTAGACCAACAATCAACATTACCAAAAAAGTAATGAGGTATTGGCTGTCGTCTACAGAAAATGAAAATCTTGGAGTGACAAAGAAGAAATCAAAAAATCCTACATTGATAAAAGCCGAGAATGTAGCGGCATTACGGCCCAATGAAGTAGCAATCAAAAAAGTGCTTAGCAGGAAGATCATGACAATATTGGCAAGATCCACCACGCCTAACAGGGTAGTACAAGCCAGACTTAGAATTGATGAAATCCCAATACAAATCAAGCCAGAGAAGAATGGCTGATTAGCTATAGAGGAATTTATTGTCTTTTTATCCACTTAACTATTTTCGATCTATTGGCGTAAAAAAGGCGTAAAAATGAATTTGTCGTTTTAAACGACATCACCGATACAGGGATGAAAATTTGATTTGTCCTTTTAAAGGACACTTCTTGATGGGGATATCCGATGGCGTCTAACCCTGCCAAGCCATAAAAGAAAATAGCCCAACAAGTGGGCTATTTAAATTCTTGGTGGCCTGAGGCGGAATCGACCAAGCCTAAAGATATCCAATCCTAGCTCTAGACTTGTAATCTTCTAAAGACTTTTTTCAAACCCAAAGTCAGCGGTAGCACCATTAATACTGAGCCAGCAATTAGGGCAATAGTATTAGGGACTCCCAGCCTATCGCCGACAAAACCATAAACAAGGGGTGAAATAGCACCAGAACCAATTGTTACTGTATAAAACACTCCAAATGCTCTTGATCGCATGTGCGGTGGAACTAACTCGGGGACAGTTCCATAAAGCCCAGAGGATGTTCCATTTAAGGCAACACCAACTAATGGCAGCATCAACATAACAACATCAACATTTAGCGGCAAGGTTAAAGCCATCAGAATAGACGTAGCAATCTCTGTTATTAAAGTGGTTTTGATTACGCCAAATCGAGCTGCGATAAACCCGCAAACAAATTTACCTGCGGCGCCACCAGCAAAAGTTAAACTCAGCGCAAAGCCTACCTGCGTGACTGTGGCGCCTTTAGACATTAATAAAAAAGGTAGTAGTGTTAGAAACCCCATACGAGTAGCGCTATCGATAGCAGCAATTGACGATAAAGAAATAAAGCCTAGATTAAGAAAGTTGCTGCCTGCACCTTTTCCGCTTGTATCACTTGATGCCTTATTTAACTGGGTCTTAGAGTGATTGGTAACTGTTGTTTTAGGTAGAACAACTGCTAAGAACATTACAGCCAACAATCCCAAGAGCCCCATCACGCTGGTTACGGTATGCCAATCCCAGACTGCCAATAAAGCCGCACAGAGTGATGGCAATAACACCTTCCCTATATCGCCAGAAAAGTTATATGTGCTCAGAGCACCCCTTAATTCCGAGCCTTCAAAAGCATGGGAAGTTAATGAGGAGGAGAGGGGGTGTTGAACGCTTGCGCCAATACCACTAAGAATTAAACAGGCCGCCAAACCTAAAAAACTGGTAGTCCAACCAGACAATAAAAACCCAATTGCCGCAATCAGAGTGCCGAATAGCAATAGGCGTTTTTCACCGACCTTTTCTGACAACATGCTTGATGGAACTTGTAAGGAAGCCATCGCCCCCGAATATAAAGTCTTTAAAGAGCCAACTTCAGCAAGCGATAGACCAAATGCCATTTGCCAAATGGGAAACATGACATACAGTAGGTCGGTATATCCATCATGAAGAATATGGGCACCACAACAAGACCCCAGGATTCTTTTCTTGAGCGCTTTCATAGCAACAATGTAACCGAGCCCAAATGAAAAAACCACCCGAAGGTGATTTTAGTATTTCTTGGTGGCCCGGGGCGGAATCGAACCAGGGCCGAGGATGCCTGATCCAAGCTCTTTTTAATTTCGTTGTACTCAAATCGAGCTTTTGGATTTACCTTGGAATGTTACTGAGCCCATTGCTCACAAAGTACAGTTGGGTTTCCATAGCCCCGCCCATTTTCCATTCCAGAATTCATGCAATAGTTAAATCTTTCTAAAGCAAGCCCAGTTAAGCCTGTGTTGTATACGCCCCCTCCTGACGTTCCTACTGAAGGAGGCGGCCCCCCAGAGCAAACCAATTGACCGTTTTGTGCAGAGATATTCGTACATTGGGTGGCATTTGTAAGTCTTGCCGCTACCCATTGGCCTCGCCCATTCTGACAAGACGCTACCATAGTTGTCCCCTCCATAGCTGATGCTTGACATGAATTAGACCAATTGCCAGGAATCATTCGATATGGCTGAGCATTTGTCTGAAATGCAAGAAGTGTGAAGAAAGTAAAAACCGATACTCTAAGAAATAACATGGCAGTTCCTTTTAATTATTTAAATGTCCGTTGGTGATAAGAACAAACTTAATCTCCCTCTCTTTGGAGGCTGTACTTCAGAGTGAAGTCATACTGTCTGGCAAAAAGCATGCTGGACATTAACGCAAGAGAATTCCTGGTGATGCCGGGATACTGCCAGGGACTTTATTAAGGCTTAATAATTGCGAAATAATCTTCAAGACCATTGGCGAATAGCCGTTATCGTTTGCTGGAATACTATGAACATCGTCATCAATATTTTTTACTCTTGCAAAATTTTTATTACTTGAGTCATTTTTTCTGACAATCAATAAGGCATATTGATTTTCTTGGCCGATTTTTCGAGCTTGAGTAGTTGCTGATGGAGGCAATGTAACAATGAAGGGGTTTTCTTGATTCTGGGCGGATACTACCTGTCCAAGATATTCGAAGACTGTATTGGGTGATCGAATGGTTAAGATTAGTTCAGATTTAGAGCTCTTATTTTTAGGGGCGTTTAGACTTGCTTTGCAAAAAATGTCAGAGCTAAATTCTTCTTTAACAAAGTTGGCAAATTTGTTCTCATCAACGCAAATCTTAAATTGAGGTTGCAGTTGCATTTGGCCGTACATTCCACCATAAGCACCGGATGATCCACCATACCCGCCATACCCACCTGGACTTTGATAAGGCGATGGCATGTTAGGTTGTGAATAGTTTGCTGTTCTACCTAATGCAGGAGAACTATTTTTCTTTGGCCCCTCTTTGACCTGATCAACAGTCAAGCCGTAACTTAGCAACTTATAAAGCTCGGCTTGGAAGGCGGGATATTCTGGTAAAAGCGGATTGTTTATATACCGAGTAGATTTACCATCAGCTTGCTTAATTTCAATTGAAGCAACTACTAGACTAAACATTACCTCTCTCGGAATATTATCGGAAATAAAAAACTTGGCAGTTCCAATAGGGATTTGAGATAAAAATCCTTGCAGAAAAGTGGCATTATCAAGTGAGGACTGGGAAAAGTTAAAACTATTACCAAAAGATGGGTTGAGACTCGGGCTAAATGAGCTTATGCCAAGAGGGCCGCCTGCAAGCCCTCCAATGAATCCATTCATTGATGGACCTAATCCTGTATTAAAACTTACATTTCCAGATCCATTGATGCTGGGAATATCTAGAAAACTTAACGGGCGCTCATTGGATGCGCGGATGATATTAATCAGGATGCTATTTAATTGGTACTGCTCCAAAATGATAGCGTAGCGTGCCGACATCTCTGTAAAGTCTGGAGTGACGGGAGTAGTACAACCCCCAATCAATATTGTTATTGAAATTGAGTTACAAATTGCTTTGATGCCATTAATGATGGTGGAATTCACTGACACCCCAAGAATTGAACTATGTTCGAAATCTAGGGCGGTAGGTTTGGCAGAATGCCAAGTCAGCTCAGAGGTCTGTTGGAATCATATTAACTGATTACAGTTGGTGATGGAGTAAAGAAAGGGTAAACACTTGAAATATTTGTCGTTTAAAACGACATCGCAAGCACCGGCCCTAGATGACAGTCGCTTAAATAGACGCAGGACCAACACAGGGATGACAAATCCCCAATAAATAAAGCGTCCTTTTAAAGGACAGTTCATGATGGGGGGATGTGAACGGCAACTGTAAACCATGTGGTCGGTACCGGACGTAAAGCATGTGTCCGGTACGTACCCCAGTAATCTTGGTGGCCCGGGGCGGAATCGAACCACCGACACAAGGATTTTCAACTCTGATAGACCGTCTTCGTTATTTTTATTTTCAAAGTCTAACAGCGTACCCTCATCGTTGTGTGCGAGCGTGTGTATTTTTTTCTTCGCTGTAAAAAAGTATTTGTACAGCATCGCAACTATACCTCCCATCCGTCTCACAAAGATTTTTTTATTGTCCAAAAATCCACCAAAACCACCACGATTTCGCATCAAATCAACACTTTTATTAGCGTACCGCAAAGCTATATACAGCGTGGCTCTACGGACTTGTACGAACTTTGTACGCTTATGCGTAGCGTTGCTGTAGCTGTTTGCGTGTCCGTTCTGCTTCACGCTGTTGTCGCTGTCTATCACGCTCCGCTTGTAATCGCTTCTTATCGTTATCAACATTTTGTTTAAGCGAGGAGATGCGTGCTTGTGCTGGTGTAAGCGGTGGCTTGGGTTTGATAGTTTGGATTTCGTAAAAACGCATATTGTATTTACAACACACAACATCACACCTCTGTGTAGTTCAGCACATTATCAACACCGTATTGTGCTTCCCCTAACTGCTTTGCCATATAAGCATTATCAGCATATATCAGCGTGTGGGCTGTTTGCGTTTGACTAATGCGTACCCATAGTTTGTATTGTTTCATTTTGTAAATCCACTTCGCAGTTTGTTAGCGGCAACATCAATCGCCTCGTCAAGCTCGCCTGCCTCTACCGCACTTTTAATAACTTGTAATGTGCTCACTAAATCATTCGCAGTAGCAACTTCTACAGCATACTTGCCTTTTGCCAACTCCAATACTCTTGCTCCGTACCTAACAGCAATCGCCAACTTGCCGTTGTCGCCGACAAACCACCAACTTTTTAATCGCTTGTTTGTTTCAATCTGTTTGCGTACTCCACTTTCTTTATCGGTGTAGCTACGAAACTTTTGTACGCTAAATGTTGTACCACTTTGTTCTGCTTTAGCTAACTCAATCTGCTCCCATAAGCGTTTTGATAACTTTAGGCGACGCTGTTGTACTTGCGGTACTTGAGTTGGCTTTTTAGTAGCCGTAAGTTTGAGTGCGGTGAATGTTGTCATTGCTGTTCCTGTTTTTGTTTGCTTATACACACAATAAGTTCAAGTTTGTACATAGGACAACCGTTATTAGCTCCCTTTACCAATCTCACCAAATAAAAAGCCACTTTTTTATATCAACTCTTTTCACTGACATAAATAAAAGTGACGAATAGAACAGAGGAAAGTCCTATACGCCATTTATTACTACCGATAACGAGTTGCGACACTCAGTTGATATGTCGCCCTAAAACTGGACTTAGAGTCACAGGGATGGAAAATCTGGGCGGTAGCAGAGACTTGAATTCACTATCCTTAACAGGACGCCGTCAGTTTTGCTAACTGATTGAATAAAGTAGATAGACAGCACAAAGTTGATAGTACATAGTGCTATAACAACACGAGTAAGCCCTGCTCACACAGCAACTTACGAACAAGACAGAGGTAGCTACTTATGCTTTTGTCATTGTTGCGTTTCATTTCAACCGCACATAAAAGGAGATAGCGAAACCGCCCTTACCAAATATGGTTGTGCTTTAAGTAGTGTAGTAAAGAACTCGACAAAAGAACTTTTCTATAGCTGAGCCTATTGCTTAAGGCTCAGTGTAGGTTGAATCTGACAAAAGCTCTTTAATCAATATTGATTTACCACTAAAGATATATTTTGTTTAGTAAAGAAAGAGAAAAATGTGATGAGCGAAAGCGAAAGCACAAGCGAACGCAAAGCGTTTGCTTATACAAGGTGACTTAGATAAAAATCACCAACCCAAAAGTTTAAGTACTCCACCTAAATAATCCGTAGCCCTCAAAACCAAGAGCTATAAGGGGTTTTGGACTTGTACAAAGTTGGTACGCTTATGCGTAATCACACAGACTTACACGCATACAGCATAAGTTTGTACATAAACCCCTCAAATCATTGCTACAAGCAGTTTTTTGAATAGAGCGAATACATACACAGCAGATTTGGATAAAAACAGCATACAGCGTGTTTTTTGATGTGGCTTTTGGACAACGCAGTAAATACAACACCAAATATTTTTCATAGTTTCATATCACTTGTTGCTAACCACTTGTTTTTTGGAAAGTTTTTAAACAAGCAGATAGAGGTAGGAATATTGGTAATAAGAAAACACAATAACTACAACATTTTATTTGATAGAAGGGATACAAAATGGCACAAGCTAAAACACTTACGCAGAACGAAGTAGATCAGGTACTACGCTACATAGCAACAAAGCAACGATACGCAATACGCAACAGAGCAATGTTGCTAACCAGCTTTTATAGTGGCATGCGTGTTGGTGAGATTGCGAGTATGCGGGTATGTGATATACGCAACGAGGATGGTACGATTAAAAACGAAGTGCGTTTAAGTAGCTCACAGACAAAGGGAAATGTTGGCAGGGTTGTATTCGTAAATGAGAAGCTACGGACAGAGTTAGCGTCATATCTACACTTTCATAAACCCAAAACCAATACCGAGCCTTTGTTTTTTACCGAAAAACGAATAGGGTTTAGTGCGAACACAATGACACAATGGTTTTTTTGGTTATACAAAAAGGCAGGTATTAGCTCAGCTTCATCGCATAGCGGACGCAGGACTTTTATTACCAATCTTGCTAACAAAGGCGTTGGTGTGCGTGTATTGGCGAGCTTAGCTGGACACAAGTCACTCAACACAACAATGATTTACATTGATACGAACGACGACATTAAACGCAGGGCAGTGGAGTTGATTTAACTTTTAAGACGGGCGATTGCGTTTTCTATCGCTTCTCTCTTGTATTGCCTTTTCAAATCAAACTTGGTAGCACCGCCATTAGCACTTTCGCTGTGTATGCTACGACTACCTTTAACACGCGGCACAGATTGTGGGTCAGCGTTTGGAGCATTGCTAGCACTCGTATCAACTTCTCTGTCTAACCATAATCTCACTTCTTGTGCGAGCTGTGCGTCATTACCATCTAATAAGTCACACAAATACATTACCGCATCTTCGTACGCACTTTCAGCTTGATGGTGTAATCGTAATCGCCCATGTCTATTGCGACTATCAATACGAGAACGGGCAGTGACTGGCGTAGATTCAGCACGAGCGTGATAAAAATCACCCTGCTTTAGTTTGTCCAAATACATATTCAACTCTTGCGGACGCTCTAATACTTGTGTGTAATCAACTTTTAAGTATTCATTAGCATTTTCAAAATCTTGCCATTGCTCATCGGTTAGAACGCCCTTCAAATCCCTGCGTGTTATGTCTTCACCTTTTTTAAGACGGGCGAGCAGTTCTTTTAATCGCTTTAAGCGTTTGGCTTTTGCTTTTGGATCAAGCTGTGCTACAGCATTGGATTTAGCTTGCTGTGCTTGTAGTAGCTTGTTTCGTATTTCGGATAACTTGGACATTTACGCACATAGGGTTAAGGTTCGTACAGATATTATGCTTGAACTTTAACTCCTTGTGCGTGAGCCTACTTATTGGCTTCTTTTAACTTTATCCAACTTTTTCTAAACAACAAATAACCAACCATAAGTACCAATCCCCCAAAAACAGCTCCAAGCGTAATCAAACTTCTTTTAGGCTCTACTTTTATATTTGGGGCATAGATTGGGGTTGTTAAATATGCTTCCTTTGTTTGTGGTTCAGTTAAAGCGATTTCTAAATCACTTATCTGCGTACGCAAATCTTTAACCTCATTCTCCTTGCTTAAAGTAGTAGCCAATAGCAATGTAGAAGCTGAAAACTTGGAGTCTGAAAAGTCAAAGTTAGGTTTTTTACTTGATAATATTTTTGTTATTTGCTCGGCTGACTCAAGTTTAGATTTTAATGTTGCGAGCTGATTTTTTCTTTGCTCAAGTATTGGTTTTGCTATTTCGTTTTGACTTATACGAATATCATTCAATACACTCTCCAAGCATTTCTTTGCGTCTTCCACATTTTTTGCTTTGTATGAGATGCTAATAATAGGGGCATTTTTTGCTAATGCTGGCTTTATGCTTTTAGCAATAACATTACCAGGCTCTATTGAATCCTCAACCTTACAACTCACAAAACTATTTTGTGAGTAATACATAGGCATTTGGAGCTTTTCTAATAAGATATTTGGAGTCTCAACATCACTATTAGCTACCTTAGCAACTTGAATATTTGCTGTTGCTTGATACTTTGGTGGAACTATAAAAGCATAAGCACCGCCCAACACTCCGCCAATAAATCCACTAAGCAAAATCTTTCTGTAGTTTTCCTTAAAAAAGTCAAATACTTCTAACAGAGATAACTCGTCATCTGTATTGTTCAAATTGTTATCTATCATTTGTCAATCCCCCAAGTAATGTCAAGCAACTCCATTACCAAAACAGCCAAACCATATATATAGGCTGAAAGAGAAACGACGAGAAAGATTATTGCTGGGTTTGTAAAACGAATCTTTCGTTTTACAAAAGTGTTTGTGTTTATTCGGGGGGGGGGAGATTTGTATCATGTAAGTTATGCCAATCTATGTGCCGCCATTGTTGCTGTTAGTTTGCTGTAGTGTCTTTCAATCATTGCCGAACTATTACCCATTTGCTTAGAAAGAGTATGAACATTAGTATCATTTTCTATAAGCTCCAATGTAGCATAAGTATGTCGCAATGAGTACAAAGTTCTATTTTTTCCGTCTTCACTTTTCTCTAAACCACTATCACGCATCAACCTTCTAAATGTTCCATTCAAGCTGGGGGGCTGATAGCCGTCTGTAAATGTAAAAAGTTTATGTGCTGTCCGCTCTTTAAGTAGCTGTTCAAACTCAATACCATTGTGTGCCTGCTGTCTGCTATGTAAGCGTTTAAGCACATCAACAGCCCTATGCTTCGCTATCAACCATCTACCGCCAGTCTTACCGTTAACCCATATTCGTAAGTACCTAACGCCCTTGTCCGTATGCCACTCTATGTGCTTCCAACATATACCCAACGCTTCTGTGCCGTGACGCATCCCCGTTAGCAATAACATCTCAACATAATCACGCAGTAGCGGACGCATTTCACGCTCTACAGCAAGTCTGCCTTGCTTGCTCCACTCCACCATATAAACAAGCAATGCCTCTATCTCCGCTCTGCTAAAGGCTGGGCGGGCGATGCTCTTTTGTCCTCGCGTTGATAGCTTAGGTATTGCCACTCGCTCGCTAATCCATCCTCTACCTATAGCAACACTACATAACCTGCTCCACGCACTGGCAAAGTTATTGAGTGTGCTTGCTTTAGGTAGCTTTGCCATTTGCCTATTTCTCCATAGTTCAAACTCCACTATGTCTGCGTGCGTAAGTTCTTCTAAATGTTTTTCCGCAAAGTACGGGATGAAATACTTTTCAATACAAGTGATGTACGAGTGATACACACTCTTGCCTCTACCTAAGTCCAGCTCCTTGCGTAGCTCGTCTAATGTTGCGTCTGCTATTTGTGCGAAGTTGTGTGCTATGTGTGCTAAACCTAACCGCTGTCTAAACCTTATCTCATCGTACATTTCGCACGCAACAGCAACGGCTTGCTCTACGCTTGCTTTGCGTGTGCTTACTCTGTACCAACTTCCATCTGCTAACTTAAAGCGACATTGATATAAAGGGCTGGCACTACGACGATACAAAACTACTTCACCATCACGCAAATACAAAATATTAGGGTTAGAGGTGTAGTGAGCTGTTAGTATTCGTAGATGCTTTGCGAGTGTCATTACGCAAAGTTAAACAGCGTGTTGCTAAAGTGCGGGGAGCGTAGATTATTTTTACGCACGCAAAGAGCAAAAATTTGTACAAGCACAAAAGAAAACACCCCAACCATTCGGTTAGGGTGCTTCAGGTTAAATCTTGGTGGCCCGGGGCGGAATCGAACCACCGACACAAGGATTTTCAATCCTCTGCTCTACCGACTGAGCTACCAGGCCAAGACTGCTTATTATACGCAAACTGTTCTTAAAGCTGTTAAAAAATGCTCTACTGTGCGTTTCCACCTTGTAGTTATCAGCTTTTCTACTGTGTGTACGCTATACAAAATAGTTTTCACTGTGTCCATTTTGTCCCACTGTAAAAACCCTGCGTTTACTTAAACCACACCCTACAAGCACACAAATCTCACCAAAATATTGCTGTTAGCAGTTGTAGCACACCAAAATTCAGGTTGTCCTCGTGCTGTACTGACACTACGCTATAAAAATGCGTCGTCCGTTTACACAGTTAGTTAAAGCACAAAGTACAAGTAGCAACAGCCTCACCACCTTACAAAATGACAATATTGTTTACTTGCGCGACGGAGAGGTAGTGCTGTACAAGCGTGAAAACAGTAGCGTATGGCAGATGCGCTACAGGCTATATGACAAGGAGTGGCGCAGGGTAAGCACAAAGCATCACAACATAGACTACGCAATACGAACAGCAGGCGACATATATGACGAGGCGAGATTTAGAGAGCGTTTAGGGTTGTCGTTCACTCGTCGCAAGTTTGGTGCTATCGCTAAAGTTTGTTTACAAGATATAAGAACAGAAATAGACGCTGGCATAAAGCCAATGACTAACAGCGACTACACAAGAGCAATAAACAAATATCTTATTCCGTTTTTTGAAAACTACTATATAGAAAATATAGACGCAGAAGTAATGCGTCAATATGAAGTGTGGCGCAATGAACTAATGAAACGCATTCCATTAGCAAGCACATTAGCAACTCACGCCAGCGCATACAGACGAGTGATAGATACAGCAATACAGCGTGGATGGCTGAGTGAAAACTTACCCACAGCACAAATGAGTAGGCGCGGAGAAAAAGGCAAAGCACGACCAGGCTTCACAAGAGCAGAGATTGATTACTTATTAGATTTTTTAGATAGCTACAGTAAAGGTGGACATAGTGCTCGCGCAAAAGAAATGCGTCTGCTGAGTAGAGACTACATAGAGTTATTGATTGGTACAGGTATGCGCTGTGGCAAAGAGAGCTTACACATTAAATGGAAGCACATAGAATGGTACACAGACACTAATACAGACAAGCGTTATCTGCGTATATGGGTAAGTGGCAAGACAGGCTCACGCTTACTGATTGCTAAGCATATTGTGAGAGAAACATTAGAGAGGTTGATTAGTAGGGAGGATTTATTTAAGGGGAAGGATTTAGATGCAGTATTAGCAGAGAAACACGATATATATTTGTTTAAGTACAGCAACGGCGAACAGCCTAAAAGTTTTCATACAACATTTATATGGCTTATGAAGGCAAGTGGCTTATTAAAAGACACAGCTACAGGACAGAACAGAACGCTGTACTCATTGCGCCACACTTATGCTACATTGGCTTTAACTGATGGCGCTATGGATGTTCATACGCTTGCTAAACAAATGGGAACGAGTGTGGGCATGATTGAAAAACATTACAGCAAACTTACAGCAACGATGGCGGCAGATAGGCTGGCTTAAATCTATGCCAAAACTCAATGTCACACATTTAGTTGGACGCATACAAGAACGCATAGAGCAACTAGAGCGTGGTGATGCACTGGAAGCCAGAGATATAAATGCGTTGCTTAGTAAAGAGCAACAGCAAGTGTTAAAAGATGCGTGGACTAAACAACAAGCACTACGCAAAATACATAAGCCACCTAAATCAAATGAAGAAGCAAACAAGATTGGCTGGAAAACGATTAGAGAAGTGCGTTTAGAAATATATAAGCAAGCACTACAGGAAGCGCAAGATGGTGTAGGCGGTGGAATAGAAAAGCTATTGCACCAAAGCGAAGTAAAAGCGGCTCATGTGTTTATGGATGCGTTTAGTAAAGCAAAAGATGAAGATAAGAACGCATGGAGCGCAGGCAATATTGCACTACGCAGAAATGGATTTAACAGGATTGATGGGCAAAGCTATGGCTATAGCAACAGGCGTGATAGAGAAGTAAAAGAAATGGAAGATAGCTTGCGCGAAAGAATGGAAGACGATTTGAGCGCAGAAGAAAAGGAGCAGTTGGAGTTGAGTAGAGAGTATGACAAAGCAGTAGCAAAACGACGCAAATAGTGGGTTTATTAAAAAGCAGGCTTTTGCTACCTGTTAAAAACCCTGCGTTTTGTAAAACCTACCCTTTCTGCCCATTTCACCCTTATATCCATTAGCCCAAAAGCCCATAAACAGGCTGTTTATAGATAAAAAGGTTTTATATGTACAAAGCTACAAGAGAATTTATTAAAGCAAGGCAACCTCACACTAAGCTGGAACTTAAAGTTGTCAGCGTAAAACAATTAGGTGGCGGAATAGCTAACAACTGTAGTGATAACGCTATTGATAATGCTGAGAATATGGATGGGGTTAGAAGTGTTACAGGATGGTTAGTACATCCGTTTAATCCACTAACAAATACAACGGAAATAATTCAACACTGGTGGAATATAGATGAGAATAGAAATTACTTTGATACATCGCCTGATGCTTTAGGTGTGAAGTGTGACTATGTATTAGATTTTGATTTATATCGCTATGCTTATGACAACTATGATGACATTGAAAGCATTGTTGCTTGTTCTCTTGTGCTTAAGGACGGCGCTTATACAGCCGCCCTAGCTGATTTAAGCAATATACAAAATGTAAGATACAAACTGATTAACTCGCTAGACACGAAAACTCTATTCACAATGTTTTAGAGACTTACAAGCAATCATTTCAATTAGTTGTTTAGCCTTTAATGGCTTTCATTAATATGACAAAGCTAATACAAATATCAAAATCAATCTTTATGCTCAAAAAAGTAATAAGATTGATAAATGTTATCCAAATCAGATATACCCTTACCCAATCTTATAAAGCTACTAACCTCTTTTAATACTGAGGCAGGCTATCTAGTGCCGACGGAAACTGGAATGTCCAAGTCAATATTGGATGCACATGGCGCATTAAGGAGCTACCTAGCTCAAAATGGAGTACATGATTTTGATTTGCAAGGCAAAGGCACTGATGCAAAGGTAACAGAAGAAATCAATGTAATAACAGCCAGCGAAATAGTTATAACAACACTCTCTCTGTACAGGCCTGAAACAAAGCACGGAGATCCTCGTTTATGGGTTTACAAATTAAATCAATACGCTAATCCATATAACTTACTTGTGTTTATAAAGATTAATGAAAAGTTATTTTTATTTAATGCAAGTGATAAACAACTTATACAGAGTGATGAGGCGGGTAACTTACATTTAGCACCT
The DNA here is from genome assembly GCF_001889925.1 of Polynucleobacter sp. MWH-Adler-W8. Lineage (NCBI taxonomy): Bacteria > Pseudomonadati > Pseudomonadota > Betaproteobacteria > Burkholderiales > Burkholderiaceae > Polynucleobacter > Polynucleobacter sp. MWH-Adler-W8. The sequence goes on from NZ_LZFI01000001.1 coordinate 18,760, forward strand.
GACACTCCTTTAGCAGAATTACTACAGGCTAAGAGTGAATTCTTGGATCCACATGCACAAGAGTTAATTAGCAAACTACAGGTTATTTCAAATATGGGGTTTGTAGAGTCATTACGCAACGGAGATACGGGTGTTGGAATGACACTAGAGACATTACTGGGCATACACGCAAACTCCAATAGAGCACCAGACTACAAAGGCATAGAGATTAAAACTAAGAGGGTACGAGGCACAAACAATAGAGCATCAAATAATGTCAGCCTTTTTTCTCAAATCCCAAATTGGAATCTAAGTAGCTGTAAGAATGGTATGGCCATACTTAATAAGTGTGGCTATGTTGATGCAACGACAAATAGACTTCAGCTGTATTGCACAGTAAGTAACTCTCCCAATCCACAGTTTTTACATTTACTTATAAATGAAAATGAAAATTTAGTAGAGTGCAATAAAACACAGAATGGAAAATCTGATCCTGTAGTTGTTTGGGACTTAATGAATTTGTCAGCACAACTAGAGGCAAAGCATAAGAAAACATTTTGGGTAAAAGCGAAGACTAAGAAAAATGAAAAAGATATTGAGTGCTTCCATTACATAGAGGTGGAGCAAACAGAAAATCCACTCACTGCAAACTTGCCAGCTCTAATAGAGATTGGTGCAATAACAATGGATTTCACTCTCTCTAAAAAGGCTACAGGGAATAGCACGAGGGATCATGGCTACCTATTTAGAATTAAACCAAGTAACTTTGATTTACTTTTTCCACCTAGTAAAATAATCAGCTTAACAAGTAACTAACTTTCGTTTGCTTTGTTAATTATTTTTGCAAAGTGTTCACCTACAGCCTTAGCTAAGAAAACAGGTACAGCGTTGCCTATCTGAGTGTACTTGGGCAACTCTCTTGCAAAATTACCTTCGCGTGGATTTCCTGCTCTACGAATACCGCCCGTAGTGCGCGAACCAGCAAAACGATAGTAGTCTGGAAATCCCTGCAATCTTGCCCACTCTCTTACAGTAAGAGTTCGTGGTTGTGAAAAATGAACATAGTCATCAGGCAATGATGTTGCAGTAATGGACGGTCCGCCTTCATCCCACTTTGCAGGTAACACTCTTTGTGCAAACTTTTTAGTTTGCATGCTCTCATGTATTTTCCCATCATGTGCATGCATGTACTTAAATTTAGCAAGAACATTAGGAGCATGCTTGCTGTACTCTTGCTCAGTTAATGATGCCCCCTTTGCAAGTACCTTACCATCTGTAGTTGTACGGAAATATTTTTGGATTTTAGTTTTAGCAGGTTTTACATACTTATCTGTAAATCCACCATTCACATAGTTGTCGTCTACAAGATCGCCCAGCAAGTTGTCTAAATCACATGCTTCATATGTGGGGGATGGCAAGAAGCCATTGGCTACACTGCCTTTAATAAGGGATTCAGATTTTTTATATACATCGTTTCTAATCCCTACTAATAAGACTCTTGGACGATTTTGTGACACGCCATAGTCCTTAGCGCGAACTAAGCTAAAGTTGACTTGGTAGTCTTTCAACTTCTTAAAAGTTGATTGCACATCATCCCAAATCTCTCCCTTAACACCATCTCCATTCCACTTTGCAGATAGCAACCCTTTTACATTTTCAAATAAAAATATTTTTGGTTTCAAAACACTAACAACATAAGCCATGTCTTCGTATAAATGGTTTGATGGTAGCTGTTCTTTATCCACAGAGTATGAGCGTCTGTGACCAATGCCAGAAAATCCCTGACATGGTGGACCGCCAACTAACAAATCTAAATCGCCATTTTTAATATTAATACCTAATTGATTCTTAAATTCTTTAATTGTATTTGTTAATAATTTTTTATTTAGGACTAAGTCTTTAATGTCATTGCAATGAAAAGCTATATCGCGCAGATATGGATATTCGTCTTCACGATTTAACAAATAGCTTTCAATAGCATCTTTGTTTAGCTCATTTACATATGCAGGGTGAAAGCCAGCCAGCTCAAGCCCAAAAGACAAGCCACCACAACCAGCAAAAAAGTCAGCCACATATAATTTTTTGTGTTTCATGTTATCTATTTTACAGTTTTCTATATAAATTAAACTAACTCCACTGCTTTGCGAAGCATATCGTCGTTAGCATCCACATAAATGGCTGTTGTAGATATAGACTTATGTCCCATTAAGCGCATAAGAACACGCAGACTTGTTCCATTGCTTGCTATGCCTGTAGCGTAAGTGCGCCTGCCACTATGGGATGAAGCACCACCAACTCCTGCTTTACGATATAACCAAAAGAACCACTGTGTTAATGTATTAGCAGAGAAGCCTTTTGATTTTTCTGTAGCAAACAAAGGTAGCGATGTTTCCTTAGGTGAGTAATGCTTTAAGTAAGTAGCTAACTCCGTTCGTAGCTTCTCATTTACAAATACAACCCTTCCTTTATTCCCCTTTGTTTGATTTGCGGATAAGCGTATTTCACTTTTAACTGTTCCATCTTCATTCCGTACATCACATATTCTTAGTGCGGCAATCTCCCCCACACGCATTCCACTCCAATAACTTGTAAGTAGCATTGCCCTATTTCTAGTGCTGTATTTCTGTTTAGTGCTTATGTAGCGCAATACCATATCAATTTCCGACTGATTTAATGTTTTTGCTTGTGCCATTTCCTGCCCCCATAAAAGAATTTGTTGTTATTAGTATGTTTTCTTATTAGCAAAATTCCTACCGAAAATTGATAGAAAAAGAGTTTCCAATAATCAATGACTTACAAAGTCAGAGTAGGCTGTTATAAGAATTTGTTAATTTTCTTATTACGCTGTAGTCAATAAGCCACAGTTAAAGCAAGCCCTACACGCTGTTATTTAAGCGATCTGTAGCTTGGGTATTCACTTAGACGAGATTGCGCTTTATGCGAATGATTTGATGTATTGCTTAGTTGTTTGTAATTAAGTTGGTTGTATATAAGCGAACGCAGTTCGCTTGTGTATCGCATTCGCTATCGCTTCTGCTCACACATTTCTTTCTTTTCATATATTGATTTGATAATTGTTATTAAGACTTTCGCTAGATTCAACCTACACTGAGCCTTAAGCAACAGGCTCAGTAGTAGTAAAAGATTCTTTCGCTGAGTTCTTTACTACACCACTATAGGCACAACCAAATTGGTAAGGGCGGTTTCGCTATCTCCTTTTATGTGCGGCTTAAAACGCAACAATGACAAAAGCAATAAGTGGCTACCTTTGTCTTGTTTGCAAGTTGCTGTGTAAGCAGAGCTTGCTCGTGACGCTCACAGCTATATTAGCTGTCGTCTTTGTGCTATTCATATACTTGATTCAATTAGTTAGCAAAGCTAATAGCGTCCTGTTAAGGATAGTGAATACAAGTCTCTGCTACCGCACAGAAATTCCATCCCTGCGACCCTTAGTCCAGTTTTAGGGTGACATAACAACTGAGTGTCACTGCTCATTATCGGTAGTAATTGTTGGCACATAGAACTTTCCTCTGTTCTATTTGCCACATTTATTTATACGAGTGATAAGAATAGAAATTAAAAACTGGCTTTTTATTTGGTGGTTTTAGGTTATTTTGGACAAATGTGTTTAATAGCACTAATTTTGGTTGTCCATTTATAGGCTGTGAAGCTAATGTTTATATAGGTTTATGGAAAAGCAGGGTTTTTTACTACTCATTTTGTAAAAATCCTGCATTTTATAAAACCCCTCTTTTACAAACATTAGGAGCAATAAATGAATACATTAGCAACACTAAAACTAACGGCAACTAAAAAGCCAACACAAGTACCAAGCGTAGTACAGCGCAGGACTAAGTTAGCAAAACGATTGTGGGAACAGATTGAGTTAGCTAAAGCAGAGCAAAATGGAACAAAGTTTTCCGTACCCAAGTTTCGTAGCTACACAGATAAAGAAAGTGGAGTACGCAAACAGATTGAAACAAACAAGCGATTAAAGAGTTGGGTGTTTGTTGGTGACAATGGAAAGTTAGCTATTGCTGTTAGATACGGCGCAAAAATATTGGAGTTAGCAAAAGGCAAGTACGCTATTGAGATAGCAAGTAGCAATGAAGTGGTGCCTACATTACAAATTATTAAAACAGCAGTGGAAGCTGGTGAGCTTGATATTGCTATTGAAAATGCCTCAGTAAAACTGCGTGAAGGATTTGCAAAATGAAGCAATACAATCTGTGGGTGCGCATCAATCAAACGCAAACAGCCAACACTATTGTTTATGCAGAGAATCCTTACACGGCAAAACAGTTAGGTGAGCATATGTATGGTGTGGGCAATGTATTGAACTATACGGAAGTATGAGTAGTGCTTTAGTGGGGGTTGGGTTAAATACTTGTATGCGCTTTTATGAATTTGCCCACACCCCCACCATAAAACCCATTAAGCCAATGAACCCTAAGCAGTACCGCCTGTATAGCCTTAAGCGCAATAAAGATAATGCTAAGCAGGCTTATAGGGCTGAAAAGGACAGGCAGACTCTAACTAACGCACAGCAACAGATTTATAAGAGTACTCACTAAAAATTGCCGCGCAGTTTTTAACGCCAGCTAAGAACCTAACCCCCACCAGTTTTAATCTACCCCCCTACTAACTGCTAAATGTTAAATGTGTGATTTGACGCAGAATCGTGGGGTTTTTGGTGGTTTTTATATGTATTTTTATTTTTATGATTGAGGGGATGAGAGGCTATGCAAAAATACTTTTTATAAGCAGTGGGTGGTTTAAGTAAACGCAGGGTTTTTGTTTTTACTTAAACACTTTTACAACACACCGCACAAAAAACAATCTTGTGCGTTGTCATCCACGCTTGCTACAAAATATTTTTACTGTGTAAGTTTTTTAGAGTCACTGTGTCACACAGCGTGTCACGCACCATTTTGCTATCGCCCTGCGAAGCATATAAACATTGGGCTTTTGACTACCGTAGGAGTATTTTCAATCCTCTGCTCTACCGACTGAGCTACCAGGCCAAGACTTCGAATTATAACGAATTGGCTTGGGGCGCCCTCAAATTTGCTTAGCCCCCTTGATTTCTGGGCTTAGCGGTATTTGCGCTAGTTGGGCGAGGGCCTAGCTTTCGCCCTTATTGCGCGATGTATCTATTCCCAAGGCTTTTAACTTGCGATACAAATGGGTTCGCTCTAGACCTGTGTACTCTGAAATCTTAGTCATGCTACCGCCCATGATTTGCATTTGATGCTCAAAATACGCCTTCTCAAATAAATCTCTAGCCTCCCTCAAAGGGAGATCAAAGTACGTTTTTGCAATTCCACTAATGTACTCACCCTCGGCAGGTGGGGCAACCAACTCGGTTGTTGCTTGCTTTGGTGCGATAACGGAGCTAGCACTCGACTGAACAGCTCTAACCTGTTCTGGCTCTACATATTTAGGAGAGCTCTCCAGCGCTTTGCTGACTGTCTTTAAAAGCTTTTGTAGGGCAATCGGTTTTTCTAGAAAATTGAGGGCGCCAATTCGAGTAGCTTCAACAGCGGTGTCAATAGTTGCATGTCCGGACATCATCACTACTGGCATCGTGAGCTGGCCAGTATTGGACCATTCTTTTAATAATGTAATGCCATCGGTATCAGGCATCCAAATATCTAACAAGACTAAGTCGGGGCGCATTTGTTCGCGAATAGTGCGCGCCTGAACAGCGCTTTCTGCAGCGTAAACAGTATGGCCTTCATCTGTGAGAATCTCATTGAGAAGCTCACGAATTCCCATCTCGTCATCAACAACCAAAATACTAGCCATGCTTATGCTGCCTCTTTTGCTAGATTCATAAACAATATTGACACTTTCGCACCAACCACTTCTTCACCCTGCGTACGGTTCCGAATTTCAATTTTGGCGGAGTGATCATCAATGATTTTCTTAACTACTGCCAAACCCAGACCTGTGCCTTTGCTCTTTGTTGTTACGTAAGGCTCGAAGGCTCTTGCCAATATCTTAGCTGGAAATCCAACCCCACTATCACTTATCGTTAATCGCACAGCATTTTGCGCTATGCCATTGTGTTCGCCATAAGGGACTAATTCTGTCTTAACCTCTACGAGACTGCTGGGGCGAGGCCCCTCAAGAGTGGCATCTTGAGCATTTTGTAACAAGTTATGGATTACCTGTCTTAGTTGTGTGGGATCCCCCATGATATCTGGGCAATGAGGATCTAACTGGGTACGAAGTGGGCTCCCCTCATAAAGTCCCAAAATTTCTGAGGTGAGTGTATTAATGGAGACTGGTTTGAGCTGTGGAGTTGGCGTCTTTGCAAAATCCCTAAAATCATTCACCATCTCTTTCATGGCCTGCACCTGGCCAATGATGGTTTCAGTACTACGATTAATCATCTCTTCTTGCTCTGGACTCAACTTGCCTGCAAGCTTATGCTGTAATCTTTCTGCAGAAAGCTGAATGGGCGTTAGAGGGTTTTTAATTTCGTGGGCAAGGCGTCTAGCAACCTCACTCCAAGCGATAGATCTCTGTGCGCTCACCACATCAGTGATGTCATCAAAAACAACCATGCGTAAATCGCCAGTCAGTTCTGTGCCACGCACGAACAGAGTCACGCCTAATTCATTTTCAAATTCATTAGTAGTGTGTAGTTGAATTTGTTTTTGCCACACAGGCGCATTAGTCTGTGCAGTCTTTTGCTCCGCCTCACCTTCGCCCAACACTGCGAGCTTCATGGTGGAAAAGCCCTCTTTAATAGCCCCCTCAAACTCCAATAGAGCCGGGCTACTGCCAAGGGGCTTTCCATCGAGCAGAGTCAGGTCCTGGCCAAAAATACGGTCTGCGCCTGCATTACTAGAAACAATGTTGTAGTTTTTATCAAAAATACATACGCCTGCAGTGAGACTCCCCAATACACGCTCTAAAAATGCTTTGGACTCCTGCAAAGAGGTGCGGGTGTCAGACAGCTGCCTAGTCATGACGTTAAATTGCCGCGTAAGCATGCCAAGCTCATCGCCAGTATCAAGTTCTGGTTTTGGTGACAAATCTCCCTGCGCAACCTCTTGGGTGCCTCTCAGAAGCATTAGGAGAGGGCGGGCAAGCTGCCTACCCAACATCAGAGCCAAAGTAATCGCCACGAAGACTGCAAAGAAAAGGGTGAGCGTTAATGTGCCTACAAACATCTTACGAAGGCCAGTACGTCCCAGCGCTTTTTCTTGATATTCACTATAAGCAGACTCCACAGCAAAAATATTTTTTGCTAACGGGGTTGGTATATAGCGCACTAATTGTAAAAAGTATTTGTCTTCGGCGTCCTTGCCAGAATCTAATTTGTTATGCGTAGATTTTTTTCTTACGATGGGAACGATTGCCCTGACTCGATAGCCGCGTTGACCACCTTCCACTTCAATTTGATCTAAAAAGGTCATGCCCTTCTTGCTAAATGCTTCTGCAACCACGTCGGCAGTAGGTGCAGGAAAATATTTTTTAGGTTTTAGTTCACTAGTGAAGATCAAATTGCGCTGCATATTGAAGAGGCTAACCTCCTGAATACCAAATTGATTGCGAATTTTCATCACCGCTGCAGCCACCTGCTCGGCAGGGGTGCCCGCTGGAATTTGGACGATCTGCTCGGCAATGAAATTTCCCTCACCCAAAATCTCCTCTTGGGCCACTCGCAAAGTTACGCGCCCCAACTCTAAACCCGAGTTCAGCGCTGTCTCCACCTTGACGTCAAACCAGGTCTCAATACTGCGCGATACAAACTGCAATGACACGCCATACAAAATTAAACCTGGAACAATTCCGACTAAAGCAAAAATCATGGCCAACTTTGCAATCAAACGCGTACCAAAGTGCCCTCGATACCATCGCACAGCGATAACGGCCACCAAAATCAAAATGACTAGGGTTAAGCAAATCCCAATTACTACATTGGCTGCATAGAGCCAAATGAAGTAATTATCAAAAAACTCTGTGTTAGATGAAGCAATCGCCAATAAAACTAAAAGCAATAAAGCAAAGACCCCGATCACACCAATCGTGATCGGAATTATTTTTTTACTCCAAGCCTTGGATGTAAAAAAGCCTGGGTCTAGCATGGCTGCTATCGATCTCATCGCTTAATTAAATTGGGGCCATTAGGAGAAAAAGGGAAGCGATACCAATCGCTTGATACATTCCATTCACGGTTATTGAGTGCGTTTACTTGGAATGGTTTTGGTAGCCTACTGAGATCCAAGCTCATACGCATACTTGCCGTATAAGATTTACCAGGATCTAGTTGAGCGCCTTCAATGACGCGCCATCCACCAATGCTACCCACCGCTTGCAATGCCTCAGACATAGTTGGGGCAGAAAAAGTGAAGCCCTCTGAAGCAATTCGGTATTGCTGCGTCAGCGGCTGATAAGAAAGGCGCGTCTGCCTTTGCGCAAGCACAGACTTTTCATCAAACCAATACCAACGCGATCGCATTAAATCAAACTCCGTTTGAAAATAGAGGACGACGCCTTTTTGTACTGCGTCTTCTAGTCCGGGAGATAACTCGATCTGAAAAGCTGCATTGAGAAGCCAGTCGTTATCCACCTTCTCCAACTCAAAGGATTTGATCTTGATTCCTTCGGCGCTAACGGTTGTTGAAAAAATACCCAACAACATCAAGAACAAAAAGAGGAATTGTTTAATTCTTCGGCTCATGGCCCATTTTTCTTAAACAAAGCATAGTAAAAACCGTCATTTAGCTCACCAGGCAAAATCTGGCCTGGAGCAGCTAATCGTACCGCATTGGAGTGCTGCTCAGCAAACCAAACAGTCTGCTCCTCGCCCTCCTTAGGGAATATCGAGCAAGTGACGTACAAAAGAGTGCCTCCCGCTTTGAGCATCTTCCACGCTTGATTCAGAATTGCACGCTGCCTTTCTTGGAGAGCCCAGATATCTGCTTCGCGCCTTAAAAATGGAATATCAGGATGTCGCGACACTATTCCAGAAGCTGAGCAGGGGGCATCAAGCAGAATCTTGTCAAAAAGAACACCATCCCACCAAGCCGCCTTGGAAGCATCGCCGCGTAACACGCGGACTTTGTCAGATTGCAAACGAAGGCGGTCTAGGTTGCCGCCAATTTTTCCAATGCGCTCGCCATCCAACTCCAGAGCCCGCATCGAACAATCTGCAAGCTCCAATAGATGCGCCGTTTTTCCACCGGGAGCTGCGCAGGCGTCCAACACCAACTCTCCGGTCTGGGGATTTAATAAGATCGCGGCCAGTTGTGCGCCCGCATCTTGCACAGACACAGCGCCAGTATAAAAACCTGGCAAGTCCGATACGGGAACCGCTTCAGGCAACAAGAGAGCGGAAGGCAACTGAACACCAACCAATTCATCTATTGGCTTTGATGAAATTCCGGCCTCAGATAATAAGGATTGATATTGCTCACGCGTATATTGCCTTTGGTTTACTCGCAAAATTAATGGCGCACGCTTGGCTTGTTGAAACAAAATGGATTGCCATGCTTTGGAGTAATTGCGCTTGAGGTTTGCTCGCCACCAAGCAGGGACATACATTGGAATTGGATCAGGCGGAAAATGCTTTTCGTCCGCTGGCGGTTGCACTACAAGGCTGACCTTGCGTAATACCGCATTCACCAAACCTTTGGCATACATGGTTTCGTCATATTCGCCACAGGCTTTCACTGCCTGATCCACAATCGTGTGGGCTGGATAGCCCTTGCTCTCGGCTGGATCTTGTAAAAATAAAGCAATCGCGACGCTGAGCAAATGATCCACTTCAGGAGGCGGAGTCTTTGGAATAAATTGCTTAATGAATTCATGAGAACGCACCCATTTACGAAGTGCATCAAAACTCAGGCTCTGCACGATCGGGCGCTCATAGGCCTCTAGCTCATCCAGAACTTCTGTAAGCGATCTTCCGCTGATGACCTCGCTTACCGCTTGTGCGGCAATCGTGATTGCTTCAGAGAGCGGGAGACTGCGTGGTATTTTTTGATCAGTCAAATTAATTTGCTCCGGGATATACCCCGTTTTTAGCCATACTCATTAAACGTGCCACCCGCTCCTCAGTTGGTGGGTGGGTTGAAAATAGTTGCGCAAGACCGCCGGCACTCAAGGGATTGAGAATCATCATCTGCGCTGTTTCAGGATGTTGTTCAACCGCTTGAAACGGGATGCCTTGTGCATAGTTATGAATTTTTTCTAATGCCTGCGCTAGCGCCTCAGGATCAGCGCTTATTTCTGCACCACTGCGATCTGCCTCGTATTCTCTTGCGCGAGAAATGCTCATTTGAATCAAGCTTGCTGCGATCGGGGCCAAAATTGCCACCATCAAGCTGGCTATTGGATTGTTGGGCCTGCCCTCAGAACCGCGCCCACCAAAGAACATGGCAAAGTTAGCTAATGCTGAAATGGCTCCCGCCATAGTGGCAGCGATAGTCGAAATCAAAATATCACGATGGCGAACGTGGGCAAGCTCATGCGCCATCACACCCCGTAGTTCGCGATTTGAGAGAATTTTCAGAATGCCCGTTGTTGCGGCAACCGAAGCATTGTCTGGATTACGCCCTGTTGCGAAAGCATTAGGAGCGTCTTCATTAATTAAAAATACTTTAGGCATCGGCAAGCCGGCCTTCTCCGACAACTCTTTAACGAGTCCGTAAAACTGGGGGGCAGATCTTTCATCAACCTGCTGTGCATTGGTCATCTTCAACACCATGGTGTCGGAAAACCAATAGCTAAAAAAATTCATTCCAACTGCCAGCAGCAAGGCCATCAACATGCCCTGTTGACCACCCAACATACCGCCAACCACAATAAAGAGTGCAGTAATTGCTGCCATCAAAACAGCAGTCTTTGCAAAATTAAACATTTCTACTCCTTTGTTTGAAAGCGCAACAATTTTTCACCAGCACCAATCGGCTGCAAGCACGTTTTGGCATCTATTTTTTTACCGCCCGGTTTTTGCATCTCTAAGACCTCAAGCACCCCTTCACCACACTGTATAAATGCACCCTTATTACCAAACCCAAGGACCTCGCCTACAGTACCGGTGGCGCTGACAGCTTTAGGGTCTGCAAGTCTTGAATTCCAAAACTTTACGGCTAGCCCATTGAGGTTGCTGCTTGCCCCCGGGAAGGGATTAAAGGCCCGAATACGTTGATCGATTTCTTTGGCGCTGAGAACCCAATCGATCTCCGCCTCACTCTTCAATATTTTTTCAGCGTAAGTAATGCCATCTTTTTCTTGAGGTACTCGAGATAAATCCTTACCTTGCTCTAGAGTATTTAAAACATCCACTATCAATTTTGCGCCAAGCTCTGCTAAGCGATCATGCAAGCTTGAGCTCGTTTCATCGCGAGCAATTTCAATATCAGCGACTAAAACAGTATCCCCGGTATCTAAGCCAGCATCCATTTGCATAATGCAAACGCCCGTTTTGGCATCGCCTGATTCAATTGCTCGCTGAATTGGCGCTGCACCACGCCAACGGGGCAACAGAGAAGCGTGAATATTAAAGCTGCCATATCTTCCTGCTCTCTCGCTAATATCCAAGATCTCTTGGGGCAAGATCAAGCCATAGGCCACGACCACCATGGCGTCAAAGTCTATTGTGGATAAGCGCTCATTGGCCGCCACCGCTTGCGCCTGCTTTTGCGGATCGGAACTAGTGAGCCGCAATGTCTCTGGTTGGAGCACGGGAATATTTTTCTGCAAAGCAAACTCTTTAACTGGGCTTGCCTGAAGGTGCATGCCCCTGCCGGCACGACGATCGGGCTGCGTTAAAGCCAAAACAATTTCATGGCCAGCATCGTAAATTGCACGCATCGCTTGCGCAGCAAACTCAGGAGTTCCAGCAAAGACGATTTTCATTCGGGCGCTTAGCGCTGACCTACTAATTCTTTTGCGCGCTTCTTCATTTTTTGTGAGATACGAGTTCTTTTAAGTATGGATAAATACTCAACAAAAACTTTTCCTTGTAAATGGTCTAACTCGTGCTGCAAACAAACTGCTAATAAACCATCAGCTTCTATTTCGAATTCTTTACCGTCAATATCCACAGCTTTCACTCGAATCTCGGATGGTCTTTCAACCTCGTCATAAAACTCGGGCACAGATAAGCAGCCTTCGCGCCAAGATTTTGTTTCAGAGCTTGCCCAAACAATTTCTGGATTGATAAAAACCATCAATTCGTTTTGTTCATCAGACACGTCAATCACCACGATGCGCTCATGAATATCTACCTGCGTAGCAGCTAAGCCAACACCGGGAGCTTCATACATAGTGTCTGCCATATCGGCGACAATTTTTTTAATGCGAGCGTCCACTTGCTCCACTGGTTTAGCAACCTTGTGCAAGCGCGGGTCTGGGTAACAAAGGACGGATAACAAAGCCATATAGGAATTATCCAACAGAGCTATCAGTCTGTCCTGATTGCCGCAATTCCCCCAAAGAACAAAATTGATTGATGCAAACATCGCCAGTGCCTAATGCCGTTCTCCAAATCGATCGTCAGAGCCATCATTACCCAAGTCGCCTCCATGATTTATATGATCCCCCAGAGTGCCTTTATATATATGGGGACATTCATCTTCTAAAGAGACCAATGGTGGCAATAGTGGGCTCAAGAAACGCCAGCCCTGCAGGCTTAAAAAATGCCCACCTGTTTGCTCAAGCACTATCTAAAGCAGGGGCCTTGATCGTTTCTGGCCTAGCAAGTGGGGTCGACAGTGCCGCACATCAGGCCACTCTTGAGCTTGGGCCCAATCACTCCACTGCGGCAATATTAGGAACCGGCATAGATGTCGTCTACCCCCGGCAAAATATCGAGCTATCTCGGGCCATCAGCGAGCAGGGAGTATTGGTGTCTGAGCTCCCTCTGGGGTCAGGGCCTAAGGCATGGCACTTTCCTAGAAGAAATCGCATTATTGCCGCTTTAGCGCTTGGTGTCGTTGTTATAGAGGCGGCGGAAAAGTCGGGCTCCCTCATCACTGCTCGCCTGGCCGCAGAGCTTGGAAGAGAGGTTTTTGCCCTCCCTGGGCCCATCCACAACGCAAATTCTACCGGTTGCCATCTACTCATTCAGCAAGGTGCAAAACTAGTCTTTAGGCCGGATGATGTTCTTGAAGAGCTTTGTTTTTAAGCAAAAATGCCATTTAAATAGCCTAAAGAGGGGTTTTTATCTGAAAATCGGAAGTGTCGACACGCCCAAAACTGGCCAAAAATAGCGGTTTTTGGACTTTTCCCAATTTATCGGTTAATAATAAAAAAGGGGTATTCAATTGGCTAAGTCCGATTTTGGGTTAAATTGGCCATCCGTTTTACCCAAAAAACATCATTTCTAGCTCAAATTTAGGCATAACGCGTGGCAACTAAAGCAACTACCAAAAAAAGCAGCCCAAAGGCTAGCGCCGGAGATCATCCTAAGGCGCTCATCATTGCAGAGAAGCCTTCTGTTGCCAATGACATTGCTAAGGCCTTGGGCGGCTTTACAAAGTATGAGGATTATTTTGAGAGCGATGAATTCCTAATCTCTTCCGCGGTTGGCCATTTATTAGAAATTGCAGCCCCCGAAGAATTTGACGTAAAACGTGGCAAATGGTCATTTGCCAACTTACCGGTGGTGCCGCCATACTTTGATTTACGTCCGATTGTAAAAACTGAGTCGCGCCTCAAGGTTTTACAAAAGCTCATTAAGCGCAAAGATGTTACTGCGCTCATTAATGCTTGTGACGCTGGGCGTGAAGGTGAATTAATTTTTCGCCTAATTGCGCAACACGCAAAAGCATCGCAATCTATTCAGCGCTTATGGTTGCAATCGATGACTCCAGCCGCCATTCGCGAAGGTTTTACCAATTTACGCAGCGATGAAGATATGAAGCCTCTTGCTGATGCGGCTCGTTGTCGCTCAGAGGCAGACTGGCTCGTCGGCATTAATGGCACGCGCGCAATGACCGCCTTTAATAGCAAGAGCGGCGGCTTCTTCTTAACGACTGTAGGTCGTGTGCAGACTCCAACGCTTTCTATTGTGGTGGAGCGCGAAGAGCTCATTCGCAAGTTCATCTCTAAAGATTACTGGGAAGTGAAGGCTGAATTTATCGCTGCTGCTGGCGTGTATGAAGGCCGCTGGTTTGACCCTAAATTCAAAAAGGATGCTGCCGAGCCCGACGCACGCGAGAACCGCCTATGGAGTGAGGCTGCAGCTCAAAGTATTGTGGCTGCATGCCGCGGCAAAAAAGCAAATGTGACGGAAGAAGCCAAGCCTGCTACACAGCTTGCTCCTCAGCTATTTGATTTAACTAGCTTGCAACGTGAAGCAAACGCGCGTTTTGGATTCTCTGCAAAAAATACATTAGGTCTTGCACAGGCTTTGTATGAGCGCCACAAAGTATTAACCTATCCACGTACCGACGCAAAAGCGCTTCCTGAAGACTACCTCGATACCGTTAAACAAACCATGGAGAACCTTGCTGAGCATTCGCAAGACTATCGTGCTTTTGCTAAACAAATTTTGAAGGGTGACCCAAAGGATCCTAAGTCCAAAGCCGGCTATGGTTGGGTAAAGCCAAACAAACGAATTTTTGATAACTCTAAAATTTCTGATCACTTTGCAATCATCCCAACATTAGAAACACCTAAAACTTTAAGCGAGCCCGAAGCCAAGCTCTACGACTTGGTTGTGCGCCGCTTCTTAGCCGTGTTTTATCCTGCCGCAGAGTTCCGCGTGACCACACGTATTTCCGAGGCGTCCGGACACCACTTTAAAACCGAAGGTCGTGTGCTTGTAAACCCTGGTTGGCTAACGGTTTATGGCAAATCCAATCAAGCAGACGATGAACTAGTCCCCGTCCAAGAAGGTGAGTCAGTACAAACCGAATCTATTGCAGCGGTGCCATTGAAAACCAAGCCGCCAGCACGCTATACAGAAGCAACCTTACTTTCTGCAATGGAAAGTGCGGGTAAGTGGGTTGATGATGAAGACATGCGCGAAGCGATGGCTGAAAAGGGATTGGGTACACCAGCAACTCGGGCTGCCATCATCGAAGGCCTGCTCGCTGAAAAATACATGGTGCGCGAAGCTCGTGAGCTGATTCCAACTGCAAAAGCATTCCAATTGATGACCTTGTTGCGCGGCTTAGATGTTGAAGAGTTAACCCGCCCCGATCTCACTGGTAGCTGGGAGAACAAACTTTCTCTCATCGAGCAGGGCAAGATGAATCGCGATACTTTCATGCAAGAGATCGCACAAATGACTCAGCGTATCGTCAAGCGTGCCAAAGAATATGACAGCGATACCATTCCGGGTGACTATGCCACCATGACCACGCCGTGCCCACACTGTAAGGGTCCGGTAAAAGAAAACTATCGTCGTTTTGCCTGTGAAAAGTGCGGCTTTACGATCAGCAAAACGCCTGGTGGACGCGCATTTGAATATCCAGAAGTTGAAGAGTTGTTGCGTGAAAAAACCATTGGACCGCTGCAAGGCTTCCGCAGCAAAATGGGGCGCCCATTTGCAGCCATTATTAAATTAAGCGAAATTCCGGAGGATGACAAAGATTATCCAAATGCGGGCTTCAAACTTGAGTTTGATTTTGGCAACACGCAAGATGATGAGGCTGAAGCCGTCGATTTCACGGGCCGTCTGGCGCTAGGCGTTTGTCCAAAATGTTCAGGCGCAGTATATGAAGATGGCATGCGTTACGTTTGCGAAAACAATACTGGCCCCAATAAATCATGTGATTTCAAAACCGGAAAAGTAGTGCTGCAACAAGAGGTCTCACCAGAACAGGTTCAGAAATTGCTGAAAGAGGGCAAAACAGATCTTTTAACCAACTTTAAGTCGAACCGCACTGGGCGTGGCTTTAAGGCCTATTTAGCCTTGGATTCCGCGGGCAAAATTGGTTTTGAATTTGAGGCTAAAGCGCCTAAGGCCGAAGGCGCCGCTCCCGCAAAGAAACGAGCGGGCGCAAGTGCAGCGACTAAGTCTGCAGCAAAACCTAAGCGCGCAAGCAAAGCAAAGTCATCCTCTAGCAGTTGAGCTGTAATCAGCTTAGCCGCTAGAGCGGACCACAAAATTCCTCTCGACCCCAAGGCAGTAGCTAAAAATATTCCTGGGCGCTGAGCAAGTGCGCCGATGATTGGTAAACGATCGCCGGCGACACAACGAATTCCCACAAACTCTCCAGACTTCATTAATGAAGAAAGATTGCCTTCTTCGTAATCTACTAAGCGCTTAGCTTGCTCACGATTAAAGTCATCACTCATTTCTCTTGGTGAAAGATCATCCTCACCCTCATCAAAACTAGAGCCAACAATCCATTGATAGCTACCATCATCAAGTTGCTTGGCTGGCAAACAATATCCATCTCCAGAGATGCCAACCTGGGGTAGTTTTTTGATCCAAGGGTCATCTTTCCGAACCGTGAAAATGCTCAACTGACCGCGCACAGGCCTTAAGGGCAAACGAATACCGATACTATTCATAAGATCTTTTGCTTCAAGGGCGCAGGCTACTACAACTTGATTTGCAGTCACAATCAGCTTGTTTGAGGCATCAAATAAATGCCACTGATTGCCAAGCTTTTCTAAGCGCGCGATGCGCGTATTCCACATACAAGTTAATCGCTGATGTTCTTGTAATAACTCTTTGCTTGTTTCATGCAAATTTAAGCCAGCGCCGCGCGGTAACCAAACACCGCTTTGTTCAATTCCACAAAACTGTTTAGCCTCATGAGCATCCATGGCAATGGCTATATTTTCATCAAGATCCAATGAGCGCAGATGCTCTTTTGTTGCAGTGCGATCAAAGGTTTTATCTTTTTTAGTCGGCTGAAATATCCCATGTTGCCGCCACACATTTTTCCAGCGCGCCTCGGCCAGCAGAAATGCAAGGTGCGTTAGACGCAATAAACGGGGGGCGCCTTTGCCAATATGCGGATGTGCAATGGCATAAGCATGGCTTGAACAGGCGGCGGCTGGGGAGGGAGCGGTGTCAATAATACAAACAGCTTTGCCACGCTCAAGCAACTCATTTGCAATGGTTGCCCCACAAATGCCTGCCCCAATCACCACTATTTCATGGTGTTGGGGTTTGGTCATTTAAATAAATCTAAGATTAGTAGGTGCTACTAAAAACTTAAGCGTTTAAGCGTTTTTCAATCTTGGTACGCATCTCTGCTAATTCCTTAGGCAGACGATCGCCAAGATGCTCAAACAACTCTGTATGCAGCTTAAGTTCATTTTTCCAGTCATCTACCTTGGCGGTAATGACCTTTTCAAACTTCTCAAGAGAAAAGTCTAAACCCTTCCAATTTATATCGCCGTGCTCTGGAGAAATACCAAATACGGTTTCAACCCCTTTTGCAGTGCCCTCTGCGCGGCCCAAGATCCACGCCAGAACGCGCATATTTTCACCATAGCCAGGCCAAACAAACTTGCCGTCATCGCCTTTGCGGAACCAGTTCACGCAATAGATCTTGGGCAATACAGCGCCTTCAGCTTCAAGCTTCTTACCGATATTGAGCCAATGCTGGAAGTAGTCACTCATGTTGTAGCCAGCAAAAGCAATCATTGCGAATGGGTCTCGACGAACAACGCCAACCTGACCCGTAATGGCAGCAGTGGTCTCTGAGCCCATTGTTGCGGCCATATAAACGCCCTCTACCCAGTCGCGCGCTTCACTAACGAGAGGCACAGTAGTTGAACGGCGACCGCCGAACAAGAACGCATCAATCGGAACGCCTTCTGGATCATCCCACTTAGAATCAACGGCAGGATTGTTTGTGGCTGCCATTGTGAAGCGAGAGTTTGCATGAGCGGCTTTACGGCCAGCAGCACCATCAGCCGGAGTCCAATCCTTACCTTGCCAGTCAATCAAATGTGCGGGCGGTGTTTCTGTTAATCCTTCCCACCAAACATCACCATCATCAGTTAAACCAACGTTTGTAAAGATTACATCTTCGTTTAATGAATCGATGCAATTTGGATTTGTTTGACGATTTGTTCCCGGAGCGACGCCAAAATAACCAGACTCGGGGTTGATCGCAAATAAACGGGTTTTGCCTGTGACGGGATCTTTGCGTGGTTTGATCCATGCAATGTCGTCACCAATCGTTGTTACCTTCCAACCATCAAATCCTGCTGGCGGAATCATCATTGAGAAATTGGTTTTGCCACATGCAGATGGGAATGCTGCTGCTACGTGATATTTTTTTCCTTCGGGCGAAGTAACGCCCAAAATCAACATATGCTCAGCAAGCCATCCTTGCTCGCGCCCCATGTTAGAAGCAATGCGTAAGGCAAAGCATTTTTTACCCAACAATGCATTGCCGCCGTAACCTGAACCAAAAGACCAGATTTCGCGGGTTTCTGGATAGTGAACGATATATTTAGTTTTGTTGTTTGGCCAAGCCATGTCCTTTTCGCCCGGGCTCAATGGCTTGCCAACTGTATGGATACAAGGAACAAACTCGCCGTCGGCACCAAGCTGATCAATTACCGCTTTACCCATGCGAGTCATCAACTTCATGTTGATCGCAACATAAGGGCTGTCAGACAACTCAACGCCAATGTGTGCAATTGGTGAGCCAATTGGGCCCATTGAAAATGGCACAACGTACATTGTTCTTCCGCGCATGGAGCCATCGAACAATGGGTGCAATGTTGCACGCATTTCTGCTGGGTTTACCCAGTTGTTAGTTGGGCCTGCATCCTCTTGTTTAGCCGAACAAATGTAGGTGCGGTCCTCAACACGCGCAACGTCATCCGGGTCAGATAAGGCTAAAAATGAATTTTTACGCTTGGCTGGATTGAGGCGCTTGAAAACGCCCGCCTTTACCAACAATTCACATAACTCGTCATACTCTGCCTGCGATCCATCGCACCAACGAATAGCATCAGGCTTGGTAAGAGCAGCCACCTCGCCAACCCACTCAACTAAACGCTTGTTTTTTACGTAAGCTGGCGCATTTACATTAATCTGGCCGCTGGTAGTTGAAGTCATATGTTTCCTTATGAAAAATTGAATTTTTAATCCAACAATTTTATCATTTTGGGTAAATCTTTACCTCCACCCACACACAGCACAAACCCTTTACTTGCCAATACAGAACTGGCTGAAGATTTTCCCCAAAAGGTCGTCTGGAAGCAGTTTTCCAGTAACTTCACCCAAATGTCTTTGGGCCAAAGAGAGCTCTTCTGCAAATAATTCGAGAGAATTGTTGCCATTTGCAGCGAATTCTTCTGATTTTTCAATATGTTCGGCTGCACGCTCTATGCAGTCCAAATGTCTTCTACGAGCCAAAATGGCACCCTCCTGGGGTCCAGCCCAGCCCACAAGCTCCAAAATCTTCTGTTTTAGCGCCTCAATTCCCTCTCCGGTTTTGGCGGAAATCAGCAAAGATTCTCTGGACGCAGTTTTTGATGATTCTTGGAGCAAATCAGCCTTATTCACAAGCTCAAGCACAGCGCATTTGGGTGGTAATTCCCTCAAAATCTGGGTTTTTAGGTCGTCCTGTTGGGGGGGCGACTGAGCATCAGTCAAAAAAATCACTACGTCTGCCAAACGAATGGCGTCCCAGGATCTTTCAATACCTTTTGCCTCTACAACATCCGTTGTTTCGCGCAGACCGGCTGTATCAATAATATGCATGGGCACACCGTCAATGGTGATGCTTTCTTTAACCCGGTCTCGGGTTGTCCCGGCAATGGGGGTAACAATAGCCACCTCTTCACCGGCCAATCGATTCAGCAAAGAGCTTTTTCCCACATTCGGCGCACCAGCCAATACCAGCTGAATTCCGTCGCGCAAGATTTTTCCCTGCTTAGCGCCAGCACGTAAAGCCTGTAACTTTTCTTTAACGGCGGTTAAGCGCTGACGCGCCTGAGCGTTTTCTAGAAACTCAATTTCTTCTTCTGGGAAATCTAAGGTTGACTCAACCAAAATTCTGAGTTGGGTTATTTCTTCAATGAGATTGTTAATGTCGTCAGAAAAAGCGCCCTGCAAAGAGCGAGCTGCGCTGCGAACAGCCGCCTCGCTTTGCGCATCAATTAAATCTGCAATAGCCTCAGCCTGGGTTAAATCAATCTTGTTGTTGAGATAGGCGCGCAGGGTAAATTCACCTGGCTCTGCAATGACAAGCCCCTCGTTTTTGCCGAGCTCAAGACAGCGCTTCATCACCAGCTCAAGAAGTTGTGGTCCACCATGACACTGAAGCTCTAAAACATCTTCACCCGTAAAGGAAGCTGGCCCAACAAAATAAATTGCAATGAGCTGATCAATGGCTTGGCCATTCTCATCACAGAGCGTTAATAAGTTTGCTTGTCTTGGGGAAAGATTTTTTTGAAAAAGGGTGCGCGTCAGGGTGCTTAAATTTTTTCCGCTAATGCGAATAACCCCAACGCCCGCCTTGCCTGGCGCGGTTGCAACAGCAATGATGGGCAATTTTCTTGTCATCATTGCTGTCTATTTATTACAGGCGAGTTATGCCGCGCTTAAATTACTTAGCGGGCTTTTTTCCAAATATCCGATTAATCTGCCATTGTTGAGTAATGGACAGAATATTGTTGGTGACCCAATACAACACCAAGCCCGCAGGGAAGAAAAAGAACATGATTGAAAAGGCGATTGGCATGTACATCATCACCTTCGCCTGAATTGGATCTGGAGGCGTTGGGTTCAACTTCGTTTGCACAAACATCGAGACAGCCATGATGACTGGCAGAATGTAATACGGATCAGGCACTGAGAGGTCGTGAATCCACAACACCCATGGTGCGCCGCGCATCTCAACGGATGACAATAGCACCCAATACAAAGAAATAAACACGGGGATCTGAATCACAACCGGTAAACACCCACCCAGTGGGTTAATCTTTTCTTTGCGATACATCTCCATCATGGCTTGATTAAGCTTTTGAGGTTCGCCCTTGTACTGCTCCTTCATGGCCGCCAAGCGTGGCTGCACTTCCTTCATGCGAGCCATCGACTTATAACTTGCAGCAGATAGGGGGAAGAAGACCAACTTAATTAAGATGGTCAACAGAATGATGGACCAACCCCAGTTGCCAGCAATATTGTGAATATGCTCTAGCAACCAAAAAATAGGTTTGGCCAGAATAGTTAGATAACCATAGTCTTTAAGCAGCTCAAGTCCAGGGGCTATGGTTTCAAGCATGCGCTCTTCTTGGGGGCCAACAAATAACTGCGCATTGGCGATTAATGTGGTTCCAGTTGGAATTGCGCCTAATTGTGTCTGCATTCCAACTCGGTACAAATCGCTATCGATTCTTCCTGAATAAATGTCTCGCGGCAATTTGTCATCTGGAATCCATGCACTAGCGAAGTAGTGTTGAACCATAGCAACCCAGCCAGGCTGTCCGGCCGATATCTGTGCGGGTGCAGTAAATTTATTTTTCTCTATATCTGTAAATGGGACTTTTTTAAACTTATTCCCATCGGTATAAATTGCTGGCCCAGTAAAAGTGCTTGCAGAAAAAGCACCTCCAAAAGGTCCAATTTTTTGTTCCTGGGAGCCATCTCGCACAATCTCTGTATACAAACTCAGCGGGGCACCATTTGCTGCCACCTGTGTAACCCGATGTCCAACATAAACATCGTAACTTTGAGGATTAAGGAGAAATGTTTTTTCTAGTTTCACACCGTTACGCTCGGCGGAAAGAACCAAGAATGGTCTGCCAGACCCATCTTTGCCTGAGCGATCAAGCTTAAATGTGCTTGTATGGTTTGGCAAATCCACATTACCAACAGCCACCAAACCTGAGCGAGCTACATAGGTGTGGGTAGGCGTATGTTGGAAAATTTCTACTGGTTTTTGATCTGCGGTTAGTTCTTTTAATAATTTCGCACCAACGACGTTTGCGCCCGCAGAACTTATCTCCAATGAAAGAAGTTCGTTAGACAAAACAAATTTTTCAGCGCTCTCGCCCGTTATTGTTTTGGAGTTGGGCGCCTGGGTAATAGGTGTGCCCGCTATTGCCGCTGGGGCATCAACCTTGAGTGGTGTCGCCTTATCGTTAGATGAAGCAACAACAGCTGGAGATCCGCCAAACAAGGATGGCTTGCCCTCATGAACCTGCCAATTGTTGTAGAGCATGAGACCCGACATCGAGAATACTGCCCAAAGAATTGTTTTTTTAAAGTCCATTTATATTCACTTAAGTTGGTGTTTTGTATCTTT
Organism: Polynucleobacter sp. MWH-Adler-W8; assembly: GCF_001889925.1. Taxonomy (NCBI): domain Bacteria; kingdom Pseudomonadati; phylum Pseudomonadota; class Betaproteobacteria; order Burkholderiales; family Burkholderiaceae; genus Polynucleobacter; species Polynucleobacter sp. MWH-Adler-W8. The sequence continues at coordinate 40,944 of NZ_LZFI01000001.1, forward strand.
TACAGCAGGATCATAACCGCCGTGTGACAAAGGGTTGCAGCGCAAAATACGCCACACCGTAAGACCAAAACTTTTAATAAATCCGTAGTGACTAAAGCAGTCACATGCATATTGCGAACAGCTGGGAACGTACTTGCAGTGCATGCCTAAATACGGGCTTAAAGTGAGTTGATATATTTTTACCAACTTAATTGCCGCATTATTTAAGGCTCGCACCTAAATCAGCCCCGAAATTTGAGAGCGCAAAATTTCTTTTTCTTTATTTCTGAGTCTGCCTCGAGTTTCGCGACCAATTGGTTTTTTGAGCTTAACCACAACATCTTTGTTTAATGTGCTGGCTTGAGCCATCCAAACCAATTCGCGAATCATCCGCTTTAGGCGGTTTCGATCAACCGCTCTTTTGGCTAGCTTCTTTGCTACTGCAACCCCCAAGTCAGGTTTAACGCCCCCTTGAGTGGATGCAAAATACATACCCCAATACAAACTTGTCTTGGGGCGTGTTTTTAGTAATTCAGAAATCCTTGCGCTATTCAATGGCTAAATTACACAGCCAAACGCTTGCGGCCTTTTGCACGACGAGCATTTAAAACTGCGCGTCCGCTTTTGGTTTTCATGCGAATACGGAAACCGTGTGTACGCTTGCGACGGGTTACTGAGGGTTGGTAAGTTCTTTTCATGTTCGATCCCTGGAAAACCAAGTATTTTCCTTGTTGCAGAGCAAAAGGTCAATCCATCTTGATGAATATGTAGGTGTTTTTCTCTATTTTTATTTAAATTTCTCTTAAATCTTTAATTTAAATAGAGATTTTTCTATTATTCACAAGTTATCCACAGCTTTTCCACGTTTTTGTTACTTGTGGATAACTTTGCAGCATCGCTACAATGGATCCTCCAAAAATATGAGCAACTTACACAATCCTCCCGCCTTGAATTCAATTAGCCCACTGGGGTTCTGGGATGATGCTATCGGCATTTTATCCCGCGAACTGTCGCCCCAACAGTTTAAAACATGGATTCAACCCCTTACTTTATTATCTTTTATTGAAAGTGATGACTCACTAACAATTGGAGCCCCCAATCGATTTAAGTTGGACTGGACCAAAAAGACATTTGCCGACCGATTCCAAGAGCTGGCCTCCCAGTATTTTGGGCGCCCCATTAATGTCGGTTTTACACTCTCTGTCGAGGGTGGCACAACCAATACCGCACCCCCTGTATCACTGGAAGAGCCCATAGAAAAAAATGTTTCTGTGGAAACACTGGAACCAAACATATTGGTAGAAGAGAGTGCTTTTGAGATTGAAGATCACTCAAAACTCAACCCGAACCTTACTTTTGAAACGTTTGTTACTGGCAAAGCCAATCAACTTGCTAGGGCAGCGTCGATTCAGGTGGCGCATAACCCTGGAACCTCTTACAACCCCATGTTCTTATATGGTGGGGTAGGTCTGGGTAAGACCCATTTAATTCATGCGATTGGCAACCACCTCTTAAAAGAGAAGCCAAACGCCCGTATTCGCTATATCCACGCCGAACAGTATGTTTCAGATGTGGTCCGCGCATACCAACAAAAGGCGTTTGACCGCTTTAAGCGCTACTACCACTCCTTAGACCTCTTACTTATTGATGATATTCAGTTTTTTAGCGGCAAATCCAGGACTCAGGAAGAGTTTTTCTACGCTTTTGAGGCTTTATTAAGCAACAAAGCCCAAGTCATTATTACTAGCGATACCTACCCCAAGGAAATGGCGGGTATTGATGATCGCCTTATTTCCCGCTTTGATTCTGGGCTAACGGTTGCCATTGAGCCGCCAGAACTAGAAATGCGTGTCGCTATTTTGATGAAAAAGGCAATTAGTGAAGGCATCCCCATGAGTGAGGACGTTGCATTTTTTGTGGCCAAACACTTACGCTCAAACGTTCGGGAGCTAGAGGGGGCTTTGAGAAAGATTTTGGCGTTTGTTCGATTCCATGGTCGCGAAGTCACGATTGAGGTTGCCAGAACAGCCCTAAAAGACCTGCTTTCTATTCAAAATCGTCAAATTTCTGTCGAAAACATTCAAAAAGCGGTTGCTGATTTCTATAGCATTAAGGTTGCAGACATGTACTCCAAAAGGCGCCCGGCTAATATTGCTCGGCCCCGTCAAATTGCAATGTTTATGGCTAAAGAATTGACACAAAAAAGCTTGCCGGAGATTGGTGAATTATTTGGCGGTAGGGACCACACAACCGTCCTGCACGCTGTTCGCAAGATTGCAGATGAGCGGGCACATGATGGGCAGCTAAACCATGAGATTCACGTTATTGAGCAAACCTTAAAGGCGTAGTTTTTTGCTTGTGGATAAGGTTGTGGACAACCCTAGGGATAAGTTTGGGGATTGGATGTGGATAAATTGTGGAAAGGTTCAGCTTCATGCAAAAATAGGGTGTTGATAAAAAGTTATCCCCTTTTTATGCAGTGCTTATACAAGAGTTTTCCACAGGTTTTTTAGTCTTCAATGTGTTGTTTTATAAGGGGTTTTTGACTTATCCACGGAATTTCGAACCCTTATTACTATTACTACTAAGATATATACAAGGATTTAAAAGCAATGCAACTCGTTAACACTTCTCGCGATAGCCTACTAAAACCACTTCAGGTTGTTAGTGGAATTGTTGAACGCAGACACACGCTGCCAATTTTGGCAAATCTCTTATTTAAAAAAGTTGGAGAAAAAGTTTCATTTATCTCCACTGATATTGAAATTCAAATTACAACAAACGCCAATTTTGGTGTTGGTACAGAAGATGTAACAACAACTGTTGCCGCTAGAAAACTTTTAGATATTTTGCGTGCATTGCCAGAGGGTCCGGTATCTTTAAATCTTAAAGATAACAAGATGGTTGTTCAAAGTGGCAAAAGCCGCTTCTCTTTGCAAACACTTTCTGCAACTGAGTTTCCAGTGATGCAAAGTGTGGGTGAGGTAACCGCTGCTTGGAAGATGTCACAAAAGAGTTTTCGTCAACTCATTAGCCAAGTACATTTTTCAATGGCACAACAAGATATTCGTTATTACTTAAATGGGATGTTGTTGGTAATTGAGGGTAAAGAGGTGGTTGCGGTGGCAACAGATGGCCACCGCCTTGCTTACTCTCAGGTTGAGCTTGCAGAAGCCCCATCAGGCTCTGGTCAAAAACAAGAAATCATTATTCCTCGCAAAACAATTTTGGAGTGTCAACATTTACTCGAGGACTCTGATGAATCCTTAGAAATTAGCTTGACAGCTAATCAAGTGAAGTTTGCGTTTGGTGATATTGAGTTAATTTCGAAATTAGTTGAGGGTAAGTTCCCAGATTTCCAAAGGGTGATTCCGAAGGGGCATAAAAACTCACTCGTAGTTGGTCGTGATGCCCTTCAATCAGCACTTCAGCGTGCTGCTATTTTGACAACAGATAAATTTAAAGGTGTCCGTTTCTCTCTTTCTCCAAACCGCATAACAATCCAATCAACCAATGCTGAGCAAGAAGAGGCTCAAGAGGAGATTGAGACTGAGTATGCTGGTGATGCGGTAGAAATTGGATTTAACGTTAGCTATTTGTTGGATGTTTTATCAAACCTAAAGAGCGAAAAGATTCAAATTAGCTTAGGTGATGCAAATAGCAGTGCCGTAATTACTCTGCCTGGCTCAGAGAGTTTTAAGTATGTTGTGATGCCAATGCGTATTTAACTTAGAAAAAAATGACTGAAGAAAAAAAAGTAGTAGAGCAGTACGGCGCTGCATCGATTCAAATCCTAGAGGGTCTTGAGGCTGTTCGTAAACGTCCTGGTATGTATATCGGAGATACATCCGATGGCACGGGTCTGCACCACCTTGTATTTGAAGTTTTGGATAACTCTATTGACGAAGCTTTGGCTGGCTATTGTTCTGAAATCACAGTTGTTATCCAAACTGATAACTCTATTTCTATTGTCGATAATGGTCGTGGTGTCCCAACAGGGATTAAATACGACGATAAGCATGAGCCGAAACGCAGTGCCGCTGAAATTGTTATGACCGAGCTACATGCAGGCGGTAAGTTCGATCAAAATAGTTACAAAGTTTCTGGCGGTCTACATGGTGTGGGTGTTAGCTGTGTAAATGCGCTATCTAAATGGTTGAAGCTAACCATTCGTCGTGATGGTAAAGCTCATTACATGGAGTTTGCACGCGGCGTTATTCAAAATCGCAATATTGTTGATGAGAATGGCGTTTTAGTTTCTCCAATCACTGTTACTGGCGACACTGAGTTATCGGGAACCGAAGTTCACTTTTTGGCCGACGAGACAATTTTTGGAAATGTTGAGTTTCATTATGAAATTTTAGTTAAGCGTATTCGCGAGCTCTCATTCTTAAACAACGGCGTTCACATTAAACTGATTGATCAACGTACCGGTCAAGAAGAAGACTTTGCTTTCTCTGGTGGTGTAAAAGGGTTTGTTGAGTACATCAATCAAACTAAAAATGTACTGCACCCCAACATTTTTTATGCTGAAGGTAATCGCCCTTCAGACCTAGGCGGTCAAATTACTGCTGAAGTATCTATGCAATGGAATGATAGTTTTAGTGAGCAAGTACTTTGTTTTACTAACAACATTCCGCAGCGGGATGGTGGAACACACTTGACCGGCTTGCGTGCCGCAATGACGCGTGTCATTAATAAATACATTGATGAGCATGAAGTTGCCAAGAAAGCAAAAGTAGAAATTTCTGGTGATGACATGCGCGAGGGCTTGGCCTGCGTTTTGTCGGTGAAGGTCCCAGAACCAAAATTCTCTAGCCAAACAAAAGACAAGTTAGTTTCCAGTGAGGTACGTGGGCCAGTTGAAGAAATTGTTGCCGAAGCTTTGAGCGCATATCTTCAAGAGCGTCCTGCGGATGCCAAGATCCTGTGCGGCAAGATTGTTGACGCCGCCCGTGCTCGCGAAGCCGCACGCAAAGCGCGCGACATGACCAGACGTAAGGGTGTGTTGGATGGACTTGGACTACCCGGCAAGTTAGCCGACTGCCAAGAAAAAGACCCAACAAAATCTGAACTCTTTATTGTCGAGGGAGACTCTGCAGGAGGCTCTGCGAAACAGGGGCGTGATCGTCGCTTCCAAGCAATTCTTCCTTTAAAAGGAAAAATCCTCAACGTTGAAAAGGCTCGTTTTGACAAAATGCTTGCTAGCCAAGAGGTGGTTACTTTAATTACCGTTCTGGGCACCGGTATAGGGATTGAAGAATATAAGGCAGATAAATTACGCTATCACCGCATCATTATCATGACCGACGCGGACGTTGACGGTAGTCATATCCGCACGCTGTTGTTAACTTTCTTCTATAGGCAGATGCCTGAGTTGATCGAGCGCGGCCATATTTATATTGCTCAACCACCGCTTTACAAAGTAAAGTTTGGTAAGAATGAGCAGTACATTAAAGACGACAACGAGCTAAATCAGTTGTTATTAAAAATCGCACTAGAAACCGCCTCTCTACAAACACCAACAGGTGAAATTGTTGAGGGTGAAGCACTTAATGAGTTGGCTAAACACTACCAAGTGATTCAGTCGATTGTTGACCGCTTGTCTCGCACCATTGATGAAGATGCTCTGCGAGCAATTGCTTCAGGAACACCATTAAATCTGGATACAGAAAAATCAGCAAATGAGTCTGCTGATCGTTTAAGGCAAGCACTTGCCGACTCTTTGAATCCTTTAGCTTTGCCACCAGAAATTATTGTGCAAAAAGAAGATCGCACTGAGCGCTTCCGCTTATTGTTATCGCGCCGTATTCATGGAAACCTGAAGCTCTCTTCCATTAACTCTGACTTTGTTCATGGCGATGATTACCAAAGCCTTGCAAATGCAGCAGCTGTTTTATCGGGCAAGGTTGTGGCGGGCTCCAAGGTTCGTCGTGGCGATCCAGATAAAAATCAAAAAGAGCAAACAATTGGCGACTTTAGGGCCGCCTTTGCTTGGTTGTTGTCTGAGGCAGAGCGCGTATTGAGTCGTCAGCGCTATAAGGGTCTTGGTGAGATGAACCCTTCACAGCTGTGGGAAACCACTATGGATGCTAGCTCTAGAACACTCTTGCAGGTAAAGATTGAAGATGCGATTGCCGCAGACCAGGTCTTTACTACTTTAATGGGGGATGAGGTTGAGCCTCGTCGCGCATTTATTGAAAAAAATGCCCTTATTGCCCGCAACCTAGACGTTTAATTTATGACATCCAAAAAATTAAAACCACCTAAGGTGGACAGATCCTCTATTGTTGTGAAATCTTCGCCTATTCACGGAAAAGGCGTATTTGTTGCCAAACCCATTAAAAAGGGTCAGGCAATTATTGAATACAAGGGCGAGCGCATCAGCTGGAAGCTTGCTGAGAAGCGCCACCCACACGACCCCAAAGACCCCAATCACACCTTTTACTTTTCATTAGAAGATGGTCGTGTGATTGATGCGAAATACGGCGGCAATGCTGCACGTTGGATCAATCACTCGTGTAAACCCATTTGCGAAACCCGCGAAGATAGTTTTGGTGGTGAGCCGCGAGTATTTATTTATGCAAAGCGCACCCTTAAGGTTGGTGAAGAGTTGTTTTACGACTACTCACTCGATATTGAGGGGAAAATTACGAAGCAAATGAAAAAAGATTACGAGTGCCGTTGTGGTTCAAAAAAATGCCGTGGCACTATGCTTGCAACTAAAGATAAGTAAAAATAATTTTCATGTTGTTTGTAACAATCCAAGAGCTAGAGGCTACCATCAACTACTGGCGCAGTCAGTCCCCATCAGAGGGTGATGAGTTGCGGCTCTGCCCTGAAGCTTCGGCCCTCGCTAAACCATATGCGTTAATGATTGTGCAGGGCGCCCAAAGGGTTCCGGTTGACGTCTTAGACGAATTAGCTCGTTCAGCAATTCAGCAATTTCAAAAACTGACCTAAAAATTTTTTAGCGCTACCGCTTTAATTGTTTAGGGTAATTGCTATATAAACCCATGCCATCTTCGGGTATCCTCGTATTCTTGCTCCCAAGTAGGGGGTAGAGGGTATGACATTGCAAGAAACAATATTAAAAACAATCGGACTGGGAAAATCCTTTAAGGGATTTTCTGCGGTCACTGATGTGAACCTAGATGTCGCTCGGGGAACCATCCACGCTTTGATTGGGCCTAATGGAGCCGGCAAGACGACTTGCTTCAATTTGCTGACTAAGTTTTTAGAGCCCAGCAGCGGTCAAATCTTATTTAACGGTTTTGATATCACCAAAGAGGCCCCCGCACAAATTGCAAGACGGGGCATTATTCGCTCCTTTCAGATTTCCGCTGTTTTTCCACATTTAACGGTTATTGAAAATGTTCGTGTTGCACTGCAGCGAGGATTGGGTACGGAGTTTCACTTCTGGAAGTCTGGAAACTCTTTAAATGTGCTTAATGAGCGCGCACTAGAGCTTCTACATGAGGTTGGTTTGGAAGGTTTTGCCGACGAGGAAACTCTCAATCTAGCTTATGGCCGTAAAAGGGCGCTTGAAATTGCAACAACTTTAGCTATGGAGCCAGAGTTAATGCTTTTGGATGAACCCACCCAGGGAATGGGCCACGAAGATGTTGAGCGCGTAACAGAGTTGATTGATCGTGTGGCCAAGGGCCGCACTATTCTGATGGTTGAGCACAATATGAAGGTGGTTTCTTCAATTGCAGATCGTATTACCGTTTTACAGCGTGGCTCCGTGCTGGCTGAGGGTTCTTATCATGAGGTTTCAAACAACCCACTGGTTGTTGAGGCTTATATGGGTAGCCATGGGGGAGACAACCTATGAGCACCATGGCGCTAGAGGTTAAAAATTTAGAGTCTTGGTATGGCGAATCTCACATTTTGCATGGCGTGAATTTTGCTGTGCGTGATGGCGAGGTTGTTACTTTACTTGGAAGAAATGGCGCCGGTAGAAGCACCATTCTGAAGACCATCTTAGGATTAACTAGTAAAAGAACTGGTTCTGTAGAGGTCTATGGGGCGGAAACTATCTCCATGCCCACTTATAAGATTGCTCGTTTGGGGGTTGGTTTTTGCCCAGAGGAAAGAGGTATTTTTGCTAGCTTGAGTACAGAGGAAAACCTTTTACTTTTGCCAGAGATTGCGCCCGGCGGCATGGGTTTGGATGAGATTTATGAAATGTTTCCAAATCTCTATGAAAGAAGAAATAGCCCTGGCACCCGCCTATCTGGTGGTGAGCAGCAAATGCTGGCGATGGCGCGAATTCTGAGAACCGGCGCCAAGCTATTGTTATTGGATGAGATTACTGAGGGGTTGGCGCCCGTGATTGTGCAAAAGCTTGGAGAAGTTGTCACCAGTTTGCGCAACAAAGGCTTCACGATTGTGTTGGTTGAGCAAAACTTCCACTTTGCTGCGCCCTTAGCTGATCGTCATTATGTAGTTGAGCATGGAAACGTGGTTGAGGTGGTGCAACAAAGCGAGCTTGCCGAAAAAGCAACTTTATTAAATGAGTATCTTGGGGTTTAGTGGATTTCTATAGGAGACGGTAATGAAGTTAAAGCAAATAACCGCGTGTCTGGTTGCGGCGACCATGTTTGGTTCAAACCCAGTGTTTGCACAAAGCGGATCAAAAGTAAGTGGCGATGTTGTAAAGATTGGCGTCTTAACTGACCTTTCCGGAGTCTATTCCGACTTGGCGGGCCCGGGCGCAGTGATTGCGGCAAAAATGGCGATTGCTGATTTCTCAAAAGACGGCACCGTTATTGGAAAGAAGATTGAGCTCGTAAGCGCTGACCACCAGAACAAAGCTGACATTGCCGCCAACAAAGCGCGTGAATGGTATGACAAAGACGGCGTTGATGTAATTGTTGAATTAGTTTCCACCAACGTTGCCTTGGCTGTAATGGAGGTTGCCGAGCAAAAGAACAAGATTACTTTGGTTTCCGGCGCTGGATCAGTTGCAATTACTAATGAAAAATGTACTGCCAACAACGTGCATTGGACTTATGACACTTACGCCCTTTCAAATGGCACGGGTAAGGCAGTAGTAAAGCAGGGTAAAAAGAACTGGTACTTCATTACCGCTGACTATGCTTTCGGTGCAGCCCTTGAAAAAGATGCCACTGCTGTTGTGACCGCTAACGGCGGTAAAGTTTTAGGCACCAGCAAACACCCATTCCCCAATAGCGATTTCTCTTCCTATCTTTTAAAAGCGCAGGCTAGTGGCGCAGATGTGGTTGCTTTGGCAAATGCAGGCCAAGATACCATTAACACCGTTAAGCAAGCCTCTGAGTTTGGTATCAACAAAAAACAAACCGTTGTTCCTTTATTGATGTTTATCTCCGACGTGCATTCTTTGGGTCTACCCACTGCACAAGGCATGTACCTCACAGAAGGTTTCTATTGGGATAAAGATGACAAGACCCGCGCATTTTCAAAGCGCTTCATCTTGCAGCATAAGCGTATGCCAACAATGGTTCAGGCTGGCGTTTACTCATCTGTTCTTGCTTATTTAAATGCAGTACAAAAAGCAGGTACCGATGACACTCAAGCTGTGATGAAGGCATTAAAGTCTACAAACATCGATGATGGTCTTTTCAAAGGCAAGATTCGTGCCGATGGTAAGTTTGAGCATGACATGTATTTGTTAGAAGTGAAGAAGCCGGCTGACTCTAAGAGCCCATGGGATTACTACTATGTTCGTGCAACCATTCCTGCTGCAGAAGCTACTTTGCCGCTTTCACAATCGAAGTGCAAGTTAGTTAACAAGTAATAAATAGAAATCAAGAATGTTTGAACTTCTCGGAATTACCCCTCAAGGGCTGGTAGCCCAGCTCTTGGTGGGGCTTATTAATGGCTCGTTCTACGCCATATTGAGTTTGGGATTGGCCATTATTTTTGGCCTTCTCAACATCATTAATTTTGCGCATGGTGCTCAGTACACTATGGGCGCTTTTATTGCCTGGATTGGTTTAACCCAGATTAGCCAATGGCTTGGGTTCCCTGACCTAACCATTAATTATTGGTTTGCTCTGATTGTTGTGCCATTGGTTTTGGCGGGATTTGGCTTAATTCTGGAGCGCACGATGTTGCGCCGCCTGTACCACCTTGATCACCTATATGGCTTGTTGCTGACTTTTGGTTTGGCTCTCATTATTGAGGGCATGTTCCGTCATTGGTATGGAATTTCTGGTGAGAGCTACCCGGCCCCGGAGTTATTGCAGGGAGCGATTCCATTAGAGTCGCTTGGCATCATCTTGCCAAAGTATCGCATATGGGTTGTGGTGATTTCTATGACGGTATGTTTCTCAACCTGGTATGTGATTGAGAGAACAAAGTTGGGTGCCTATTTGCGCGCTGGAACCGAAAACCCTAAATTACTACAAGCCTTTGGTATCAATGTTCCGCTGATGATTTCTTTGGCCTACGCCTATGGCGTTGGCCTAGCAGGTTTTGCTGGAGTATTAGCAGCCCCCATTTTCCAGGTGAACCCGTTGATGGGTTCCAACCTCATCATTGTTGTGTTTGCGGTGGTGGTGATTGGTGGCATGGGCTCGATCATGGGTGCCATCCTTACTGGTTTGGGCTTGGGTCTGGTTGAGGGCCTGACTAAGGTCTTTTATCCAGAGGCCTCCGGCGTTGTGATTTTTGTGATCATGGCAATTGTTCTTTTGATTCGTCCTGCTGGACTGTTTGGGCGGGAGAAGTAAGCATGAATCCAAAAACAAAATTGCTTTACGGCATCTTGGTTTTAATTGCCCTGTTATTGCCGTTCCAAGATTTTATTTATCTCGTGTTTGCAATGAAGGTGTTGTGCTTCGCCCTTTTTGCGTGCGCATTCAATTTGCTTTTGGGTTTTACCGGGCTTCTATCTTTTGGCCATGCAGCATTTTTTGGAACTGCTGCCTACATCACCGCCTACTTCTGCAAAGAAGCGGGCCTCTCCCCTGAGTTGGGAATTGTGTTGGGCGTTGTTGGTTCTGGTGTTTTGGGATTCTTAATTGGATCGTTGGCCATTCGCAGACAAGGCATTTACTTTGCGATGGTGACTTTGGCTCTTTCGCAAATGGTTTACTTTTTAGCTGTTCAGCTTCCATTTACAGGGGGCGAAGATGGAATACAGGGCGTCCCCCGCGGCATGTTATTTGGCTTGATTGACCTAAAGGATGACGTCGCGATGTACTACTTTGTTTTGGCAGTTTTCTTATTTGGTTTTGCCGTCATTATGCGCGCTGTGCACTCTCCGTTTGGTCAGGTTCTTAAGGCAATTCGTGAGAATGAGCCTCGTGCAATTTCCCTGGGTTATGACGTTGATCGTTTTAAGTTGATGTCTTTTGTGCTCTCTGCCGCATTATCTGGCTTGGCTGGCTCCATGAAATCTTTGGTGTTTCAATTGGCAACGCTGACCGATGTTCACTGGCATATGTCCGGCGAGGTTGTGTTGATGACTTTGCTTGGAGGCATGGGAACCATTCTGGGCCCAGTGGTTGGCGCAGGAATTGTTGTTGGTTTGCAAAACTATCTTGCCAATATTGGCTCATGGAGCACAATTGCAACCGGCTTCATTTTTGTCATTTGTGTTTTAGCATTCCGCCGTGGTGTTGTTGGTGAAATTGCTGCGTACTATAAAAACAAAAACTGAGCTTTTGTTTTTCCTTTTATTATTTGATTTTTAGTGCGGCGCTTTCGCCGCACTCATTTAATTAAAAGAGACTCTCATCGAATTTTCAATTTTCATATGGCCACTGCTTTTAGCAATGGCTTTCTTTGCTGGGCTGGTTGATGCTGTAGCCGGAGGCGGCGGCCTGATTCAGGTGCCGGCCCTGTTTGCTGCTTATCCCAATGTTCCACCTGCAACTTTGCTGGCGACGAATAAGGTTGCCGCGGTTGGTGGGACCTTTAATGCTGCGCGTAAATTTTTGGGTCATGTTTCTTTGCCTTGGGCAATTGTTTTGCCAGCAATCGTCGCAGGTTTTGTTGGCTCTCTTTTGGGCGCAAATGCAGTGAGCAATTTCCCGGCTGAGCCTTTGCGCAAAGCGTTGCCATTCGTTTTGTTGTTCCTGCTTCTGTACACCTGGTTTCAGCCTTCGCTTGGAGAGGCGCATGCGCCGAAAATTCTTGGGCGTTTTCAACAACTCAAGGGTGTAATTCTTGGCTTAACAATTGGTTTTTATGACGGCTTCTTTGGTCCCGGTACCGGTAGCTTTTTATTGTTTGGTTTTGTGCGCTTTTTTGGTTTTGATTTTCTCCATGCCTCTGCGGCAACAAAATTGGTAAACGTAGCAACCAACCTAGCAGCTATTTTGATGTTGGCTAGCCTGGGTCAAATTAATTGGACGCTTGGTTTTGTCATGATGATTGCCAACATTGCCGGCAGTCAGTTCGGCAGCCGGCTTGCAATTAAACACGGTAGTGCTTTCGTCAGAAAGGCCTTTTTGGTCATTGTTAGCGTGCTGATATTGAAGTCAGCCTGGAATGCTTATTTCATCAATTAAATCAATTGCTTAGAAATCAAACCTTTGTTTTTCTAGGAATTGTTGATCTTTTGTTTCACGTGAAACAAACAAAATGCTATGATCATCGCCCTATCTGAGGCAAATCATGCGTTATTCCAAAAGTTTCGATGTCATTGTGGTTGGAGGCGGTCACGCTGGGACTGAGGCCGCGCTTGCGTCGGCGCGTATGGGATGCGATACCCTATTAATCACCCATAGTATTGAAAACTTGGGCGCCATGAGCTGCAATCCTTCCATTGGCGGGATTGGTAAGGGTCATTTGGTAAAAGAAATCGATGCCATGGGCGGCGCAATGGCTGCGGCTACGGATGAGGCTGGCATTCAGTTTCGCATCCTGAATTCTAGTAAGGGCCCCGCTGTTCGAGCCACTCGTGCTCAGGGTGACCGAGTTCTATATAAGGCCGCCATTCGCCGCCGTCTAGAAAATCAACCTAATTTAAGTATCTTCCAGGCTGCAGTGGATGACTTATTGGTCAAGGGTGATCAGGTCCAGGGCGTTGTTACCCAAATGGGGCTGGAGTTCGAGGCAAAAAAAGTGGTCCTCACGGCAGGTACCTTCTTGGATGGAAAAATCCACGTTGGCTTAAATAATTATGCTGGTGGGCGTGCAGGCGATCCTGCCGCAGTTTCTTTATCGGCTAGATTAAAAGAGTTGAAGCTTCCGCAGGGAAGACTGAAGACTGGTACCCCACCTCGCATTGATGGTCGAACAATCGACTTTTCAGTCATGCTTGAGCAGCCTGGGGACTTGGATCCAGTGCCGGTATTTTCTTATTTGGGGCGTCCAGAGCAGCACCCCAAGCAGGTTCCTTGCTGGATTTCTCATACAAACGAAAAGACTCACGATATTATTCGAGGCGGTTTAGATCGTTCACCTATGTATACCGGTGTGATTGAGGGAGTTGGCCCCCGTTACTGCCCTTCTATTGAGGACAAGATTCATCGTTTTGCCTCCAGAAACAGTCACCAGATCTTCTTGGAGCCAGAGGGCCTAACAACTAACGAGTTTTACCCCAATGGGATTTCTACCAGCTTACCTTTTGATGTTCAGTGGGACTTAGTCCGCAGCATTTGGGGTATGGAGTCTGCGGTGATTGTCCGCCCTGGGTACGCAATTGAGTACGACTTCTTTGATCCACGCCAATTACGTCATAGCCTTGAGACAAGGGCAATTGGCGGGCTTTACTTCGCTGGCCAGATCAATGGCACCACAGGCTATGAAGAGGCTGCAGCGCAAGGTATGCTGGCCGGAATCAATGCCGGCTTGGCAGCGAAGGGCAAAGAGCCTTGGCTGCCTAAGCGCAGCGAGTCCTATATTGGTGTTTTGGTTGATGATTTGATTACCCGTGGTGTCCAGGAGCCTTATCGCATGTTTACAAGCCGGGCAGAGTATCGCCTGAGTTTGCGGGAAGACAATGCAGATATGCGTCTAACCACGATTGGGCGCGAACTTGGCTTGGTGGATGACTATCGTTGGGAAGTATTTTGCAGAAAACAGGAGGCTGTTTCACGTGAAACATCTCGCTTGCAAGACATTTGGGTTGGGCCAAAACATGAGGCTGCCCCCCTAGTTTCTCAGTTGCTGGGTCAAGACCTGTCCCATGAATGCAACTTAACCGAGTTATTGAGGCGCCCAGGGGTTACTTATGAAGCAATTACCGCTTTGGGTAATGGAATGTGGGCCCCAGCAACTCTAGACGAAGATCTTGGCTTGGCTGCTCAAATTAGCGATCAGGTAGAAATCTCAGTTAAATACCAGGGCTATATTGATCGTCAGGCGACAGAAATCGCTCGTCAAGAACACAATGAATCATTTCCCTTATCGGAATCATTGGATTATTCCCAGGTTATTGGCTTATCTAAAGAGGTTCAGCAAAAGCTGAATTTGCATAAACCCGAAACATTAGGTCAGGCTGGCCGCATTTCAGGGGTCACGCCTGCAGCACTTTCGCTTCTATTGGTGCACCTTAAAAAAGGCTTGGGCCGCACTCAAGAGACCCATGAGTGAGGGTTTGCTTGCTTTAGGGATTGGTGATCTTGGGTTGGAATTAAGCCCAAGCAATATCGCCGATTTAGAGCTATTTTTGCAAGAAATGGGGCGCTGGAACCAGGTTCATAATCTCACGGCAATCGAGGGTGAGAAAGATTCTATTCGACTGCATCTTATTGATTCTATTGCAGTTTTGCCAGTATTGAAACGCTTCTTAAGGGGCCCGTCTCCTAAGATTGCTGACCTTGGTTCAGGAGGCGGGTTACCGGCCATCCCTATTGCCATTGTTCAGCCGGAGTGGCAGCTTTCGCTGATTGAGGCCATCCGCAAGAAGACGGCATTTCTGCAGCATGTGCGCGGAAAACTGAAATTGAAAAACATTGAGGTGCTGTGCGAGAGAGTGGAAGATGCTGCAATGCAACATCCAGCACAATTTGATGCAGTCATTTCTCGGGCATTTACAAATCTCGCACGTTTTTTGGATCTGTCATTGCCCTTCTTAAAGCCCGATGGCCTGGTATTTGCAATGAAGGCCAAGCGCGCTGACGACGAAATGAAAGATGTTTCCATGGACGATTGGTGCTTAGTTGCCGATGAGCCCCTTCACATCCCTAATTTAGCGGTGGAGCGACGCCTTTTGGTGTTGGCCCCCGTGAGAAAATCCACCCTCACCTCTTAAGTAAACTCAAAAGTAGCCATGGCAAAAATTTTCTGTATTGCAAATCAAAAGGGTGGTGTTGGTAAAACCACAACCGCCGTTAATTTGGCGGCAGGCTTAGCGGGACTACAGCAGCGCGTTTTGTTGGTGGACCTTGATCCTCAAGGTAATGCCACCATGGGCTCAGGGATAGAGAAAGCAGATTTAAACGCGAGCGTATATCAGGTGTTAATTGGCATGACATCAGTTAAAGAATGTGTGCAGCTTTGCGAAAGCTCCGGGTACGACGTATTGCCGGCTAATCGTGATTTAGCGGGCGCCGAAATTGAATTGGTAGATTTGGATTTACGCGAAGCGCGTTTGAAAGATGCGCTTGCTCAGGTCGCAAATGATTACGACTTTATTTTGATTGATTGTCCGCCCGCCTTGTCTTTGTTAACGCTCAATGGATTGTGCGCAGCCAACGGAGTGATTGTGCCAATGCAATGCGAATACTTTGCATTGGAAGGCCTGTCTGATTTAGTAAACACCATCAAACAAGTGCATGCAAATTTGAACCCCGACTTGGTCATCATTGGTTTATTACGCGTCATGTTTGATGCGCGAATGACTTTGCAGCAACAAGTCTCCGATCAGTTGCTTGAACACTTCGGTGACAAGGTATTTAAGACCATTATTCCGCGCAATGTACGTCTTGCCGAAGCCCCCTCTTATGGGCTTCCTGGTGTGGCTTTCGATAAATCATCACGTGGCGCAAAAGCCTATTTAGAGTTTGGTGCCGAGATGGTTGAGCGCATCAAGCACATGTAATTTTTAGAAAGAACAGTAAAGATCATGGTTGCCATTAAGAAAAAAGGTTTAGGTAGAGGCCTCGAGGCGTTGCTTGGAGAAAAGACGCAGCAAGCAAGTCCTTCCACCGAAATCAATCGTTTGCCATTAACTGCTTTGCAGGCAGGCAAATATCAGCCGCGTCAAAAAATGGAAGCCGGTGCATTGCAAGAGTTGGCAGAAAGTATTCGTGAGCAAGGTGTTATGCAGCCCTTACTGGTTCGCCTGGTGGCTCCCGGTAAGTACGAAATTATTGCGGGTGAAAGACGCTTTCGTGCGGCAACTATTGCGGGCTTAAAAGAGGTTCCGGTTTTAGTTTCTGGCGCCGATGATCAGGCTGCGGCGGCAATGGCCCTGGTAGAAAATATGCAGCGAGAGGATTTAAATCCTCTCGAAGAATCACAGGGCTTAGCTAGGTTGATTGAGGAGTTTGGATTTACGCACGAGCAGGCAGCAAAGGCTGTAGGCAAGTCTCGCAGTGCAATTACCAACTTATTGCGTCTTGCCCAGCTCGCAAAGCCGGTCCAAGCCATGCTGTTGGCCGGCGATATCGATATGGGACATGCGCGTGCGCTATTGCCCCTTCCCGGGTCGAGCCAGGTGGCTTTGGCCCAGAGAATCTCGGCACAGGGTCTGTCTGTCCGTGAGGCGGAGAGAATGACTGCTGCTTTGGTGATTGCGGGCGGTCAAATTGGAGACAAAAAGGCTAAAAGTAAGCCAAGTACTTCTTCACCCAGCAGCGATCCAGATATGCAGCGTTTGACGCAAGAAATTGCAGATTTGATTGGTCTAAGCACGGAATTCAAGCTTAAAGGCAAGGGCGGAGAGCTCAGGCTTCGGTTCAGCCAGTTCGATGAATTAGATTCCTTATTAAAAAAGTTGGGTATTGCTGCTGATTAGCGGCTTACTGGAAATAAATTTTGTGAACAAAAAGCAGCCATTGAGCACCTCTGAATGGGACGAGGTCGAGGAAGATTCCTTTAAAACACTCAGCAAAGAGGAAATGGATGCATTGCGTAAATTAAAACCACGCAGTTTTGCTTCTATCAATTCATGGTGGGTTGTCTTAAGTCAGGTGGCGATCACTATAGCAATTGCGGCTGCTTGCTATGTATTTTCAAGTCCAGCCGACAAAAACGTTTATACTTATTCGGCTTTAGTAGGCGGTTTGATTGGATTTTTGCCTTCCGCGTTGTTTTTGATGCGCATTGAGGCGGCAAAAAAGAGTGTCAAATCCAGCCCCGGCGGCTTTTTGGCGGCAGTAGTTTCTGGTGAATTTATAAAAATCCTAGCAACTATTGCTTTGTTCATAGGCTTTGCCCTAAAGCAGCCTGATTTGAATTGGATCCCGTTGCTTGTTACTTATTTGGCTACGCTTAAGTGTTATTTGTTAGCGTGGTTTTGGAAGTAACAAGACGCAAATAAACAAGGACAAGCAATAGATGTCTAGCGAAGTTAACGCAGCAGCAGAAGCGGCCCATCACGTGGCTAGCGAACCGCTTACACCCACTGCTTATATTGCAGAGCATTTACAAAACCTAAACAATATTGGTGGGGCACAGTCCTCCATTATTGATTTCAGCGTTATCAATTTAGACACAATGTTTTGGACCACCCTCATGGGCCTGGTCGCGGTTTTCCTGCTAGTGATCGCCGCTCGTAGAGCATCCCCAGGAGTTCCAGGCCGTTTTCAATGTTTGGTTGAAATGTTGGTTGAAATGGTTGAGACCCAATCAAAAGGCATTGTGCACGGTGATAGATCCTTTATTGCCCCGCTAGCGCTTTTCGTTTTCTGTTGGATCATTCTTTTAAATACGCTTGATTTGATCCCGGTTGACTGGGTCGTTGGTGTAAATCACTTTATTGGTAACTTTGGCGTTCATGTGCCTCACCATAAGATTGTTCCAACTACAGATTTGAACGCCACTTTAGGCTTATCGTTCTCAGTGCTGCTTTTGGTTTTCTTTTATAGCTTCAAGGTTAAAGGCGTCGGCGGCTTTATGCATGAGCTGATCTCTGCTCCATTTGGTGCCAAGTGGTATCTCATGCCCTTCAATCTTGTTTTGAATATCATCGAATATGTTGCTAAGGGCGTTTCTTTGGGAATGCGACTTTTTGGAAACATGTATGCGGGCGAGCTGATCTTTTTATTGATCGCCTTGTTAGGAAGTATTTGGACCTTTAATTTGGATTTATCGATGTTAGGCTTTGTTGGCAACGTGCTTGCTGGCTCTGCTTGGGCGATCTTCCATATCTTGGTCATTTTGTTACAAGCCTTTATTTTCATGATGTTGACCTTGGTTTACATTGGCCAAGCTCATAGTCACCATTAACCTTTTTATTTTTAACCTCACTTTCAATACTTAGGAGTAAACATGCAAGCATTCTTAGCCAACATTCAAGGACTAACCGCTATCGGTATCGGCCTCATCATCGGCCTCGGCGCTTTAGGAGCCTGTTTAGGCATTGGCCTCATGGGTGGCAAGTTCATTGAGGGCGCAGCCCGTCAACCAGAACTCATCAACGAATTGCAAACCAAGATGTTCCTTTTGGCTGGTTTGATCGATGCTGCGTTCTTGATCGGCGTCGGTGTTGCGATGTTGTTTGCTTTCGCAAACCCACTGCTCGCAGTTATTAAGTAATTGTTTTGGCGTGGATGACCAACGCGTCATCCAACTGTTCTCAACAATACTGAAAGGAATATCGTGAATCTGAACGCGACCCTATTCGCGCAAATGATCGTTTTCTTCGTCTTATGGTGGGTTGTTGCACGCTTTGTGTGGCCACCGCTAGTTAAGGCGTTAGATGAGCGTTCAAGCAAAATTGCTGATGGTTTAGCTGCTGCCGAGCGTGGTAAAGAAGCTCTCGCATTAGCCAGCAATGAAGCTGAGCAAGAATTAACTAAAGCACGTCAAGAAGGTGTTCAACGCGTTGCTGAAGCTGAAAAACGTGCACAAATGTCAGCCGAAGAAATTCGCGCTAACGCACAAGCTGAAGCCGCTAGAATCATTTCTCAAGCGCAACAAGACGCAGCCCAGCAAGTTACTCGTGCCCGCGAAGTTCTGCGCGCTGAAGTGGCTGTTCTCGCTGTTAAAGGCGCCGAGCAAATTTTGCGTCGCGAAGTTGATGCAAAAGCTCACGGCCAGTTGCTTGATCAACTAAAGGCAGAACTTTGATATGGCTGAATTAGCCACTATTGCACGTCCTTATGCGGAAGCGCTTTTTCAAAGCGCCAAGCCGGCTGAGTTTGCAGGCTGTTTGGAGCAACTAAACGAATTGGCACAGCTTGCAGCTTTGCCAGAAGTTGCTGCTTTATCAAACAATCCAAAAGTATCCGCTGACGATTTGAGCAAGTTGCTTTCTGGCATGGTGAAAACCAAGCTAGACCCTAAGGTTGCTAGCTTTTTGAATCTTGTGAATCAAAACCACCGCTTAGCAGCTGTTCCTGAAATTGCTCATCAATTTGAAGCAATGAAGAACAAAAGCGAAGGTGCCGCAGAAGTAAACATTACTAGCGCATTCCCTTTAGAGGGTTCTGCGTTAAATGATTTGTTGTCAAGTTTGAAGAAGCGCTTTGGGGGTAAAGAATTGCGCCCAACTATCCAAATTGATCCAACATTGATTGGCGGAGTTCGCATTCAAGTTGGCGATGAAGTAATGGATAGTTCAGTTAAGGCCCAGTTAGCTCAAATGCAAGCAAGTCTTGGCGCATAAGTGATCCCTATTAAGAACATACGAAATAAGACCCAGGAGTAAGTAATGCAACTCAACCCTTCCGAGATCAGCGAGCTGATCAAAAGCCGAATTAGCGAATTGGGCGTTGACTCCCAAGTTCGCAACGAAGGCACTGTAATTTCAGTGACCGACGGTATTTGCCGCGTACATGGCTTGTCAGGCGTTATGCAGGGCGAAATGTTGGAATTTCCTAACAACACTATCGGCCTTGCATTAAACCTTGAGCGTGATTCTGTTGGTGCCGTAGTGTTGGGTGAATACACTCACATTAAAGAAGGCGACCCAGTGAAATGTACGGGCCGTATTTTGGAAGTTCCAGTTGGCCCAGAGTTGCTCGGTCGCGTTGTAAACGCACTCGGTCAGCCTATTGATGGCAAAGGCCCAATCAATACGAAGTTAACTGACTTTATCGAAAAAGTTGCTCCAGGAGTTATCGCACGTCAATCCGTTAGCCAGCCAGTTCAAACTGGTTTGAAGGCGATTGATGCGATGGTTCCAATTGGCCGTGGTCAGCGTGAGTTGATCATTGGCGACCGTCAAACTGGTAAGACTGCAGTTGCGGTTGACGCGATCATTAACCAAAAAGGTAAAGGCGTTTATTGCGTTTACGTGGCGATCGGTCAAAAAGCTTCCACTATTGCTAACGTTGTTCGCAAGCTCACAGAATTGGGCGCGATGGAGTACACAGTTGTTGTTGCAGCGAGCGCTTCTGAGTCTGCAGCGATGCAGTACCTCTCTGCTTACGCAGGCTGCACCATGGGTGAATACTTCCGAGATCGCGGCGAAGACGCTTTGATTGTTTACGATGACTTAACTAAGCAAGCGGTTGCTTATCGTCAAATCTCCTTGTTGCTCCGTCGCCCACCAGGCCGCGAAGCTTATCCTGGCGATGTGTTCTACCTCCACTCACGCTTACTCGAGCGCGCTGCACGTGTAAATGCTGAGTATGTTGAGAAGTTCACCAATGGCGCCGTAAAAGGTAAGACTGGTTCATTGACTGCATTGCCAATCATTGAAACCCAAGCTGGTGACGTTTCTGCATTCGTTCCAACCAACGTAATTTCAATTACTGACGGTCAGATCTTCTTGGAAACTGACTTGTTCAACGCTGGTGTGCGTCCTGCGATTAACGCCGGTATTTCTGTTTCCCGCGTTGGTGGTGCTGCACAAACTAAAGTGATTAAGAAATTGTCTGGCGGTATTCGTACCGACTTAGCGCAATATCGTGAATTAGCAGCATTTGCTCAGTTCGCATCTGATCTTGACGAAGCAACCCGCAAGCAGCTCGAACGTGGACGTCGCGTTACTGAATTGTGTAAGCAAGCTCAATACAAGCCACTCCAAGTTTGGGAAATGGCCGCTTCACTTTATGCTGTTAATAACGGCTATTTCGATGATCTCGAAGTGAAGAATGTATTGCCATTCGAAAAAGGTTTGCAAGATCATTTGAAATCTAAATTCGCTGACTTAGTTGCGCGTATTGAAGAAACCAAAGATTTGAGCAAAGATGACGAAGCTGCATTGCGCGCTGCCATTGAGGATTACAAGCGTTCTGCCTCTTTCTAAGAGGGCTCGCATAAATTATGGCAAGCACAAAAGAGATACGATCTAAGATCAAGAGCGTGCAAAACACGCGCAAGATCACGAAGGCAATGGAAATGGTCGCCGCATCCAAGATGCGGCGCGCCCAGGAGCGTATGCGTAATGCGCGCCCCTATGCTGAAAAAATTCGTGAGATTGTTGCCAACCTTTCTAAAGCAAATCCAGAGTTTCGCCCTGCTTACATGGCGACTCGTGAGGTGAAGAAAGTTGGCACGATTTTGGTTACAACAGATAAAGGCTTATGCGGCGGTTTAAATACCAACGTCTTGCGTTTGATTGCTAACCAAGTGCGCGATTTGCAAGAACAAAATATTGAGATTGCGTACACCGCAATTGGTTCAAAAGGCTTGCAATTTTTGAATCGCTCAAAAGCAAAACTGATTTCTCAAACAATCCAAATTGGTGATACACCACATATGGATGTTTTGATTGGCGCAATTGTTGCCCAATTAGAAGCGTTTGAGCGTGGCGAGATTGATGCCGTTTATTTGGCATTTACCCGCTTTGTAAATGCAATGAAACAAGAGCCTGTTTTAGAAAAACTCTTGCCTTTGGAGCCAGAAGCTTTGACTCCACAAGAGAAAACAGGCAATTCTTGGGATTACATCTACGAACCTGATGCAGAGTCTATTTTGAATGGTCTGCTTAAGCGTTACGTTGAAGCAATGATTTATCAGGCAGTTGCTGAAAACATGGCTTCTGAGCAGTCTGCACGTATGGTCTCTATGAAGGCCGCTTCAGATAATGCGAAGAACGTAATCGGCGAATTGCAATTGGAATACAACAAAACACGACAGGCTGCTATTACTAAAGAGTTGTCAGAAATTGTTGGCGGAGCGGCTGCGGTTTAAGCGGTCAGCGTTTAGGAATACGAAAGAATTCAGGAATTAAAAGCGGAGAAATGCGATGAGTAACGGAAATATCGTGCAATGTATCGGTCCAGTGGTGGACATTCAGTTCCCACGCGACAAAATGCCAAACATTTATGATGCTTTGACATTAGTTGATAGCGGTGAAAAATCATTTGCTGAAAAAGGTTTGACCTTTGAAGTTCAGCAACAAATTGGTGACGGCGTAGTTCGCGCTATTGCCATGGGCGCAAGCGATGGTTTGCGTCGTGGCATGGAAGTGAAATCTACTGGCGGTCCAATTTCTGTGCCTGTTGGCCCAGCAACACTTGGGCGCATTATGGACGTTTTAGGTCGCCCAATTGATGACGCAGGTCCGATTGCAACTGAAGAGCGTCGTGCTATTCACCAGCCAGCACCGAAGTTTGATGAGCTTTCACCTTCTGTGGACTTGTTAGAAACTGGTATTAAGGTTATTGACTTAGTTTGCCCGTTTGCTAAAGGCGGTAAGGTTGGCTTGTTCGGTGGTGCGGGTGTTGGTAAGACCGTGAACATGATGGAGTTGATTAACAACATCGCTAAGCAACACTCAGGTTTATCAGTGTTCGCCGGTGTTGGTGAGCGTACTCGTGAAGGTAATGACTTCTACCACGAGATGAAAGAATCTAACGTTATCGACAAAGTAGCGATGGTGTTTGGTCAGATGAATGAACCTCCTGGCAACCGTTTGCGCGTTGCGTTAACTGGTTTGACAATGGCTGAAGCGTTCCGTGACGAAGGCCGTGACATTTTGTTCTTCGTTGACAATATTTATCGCTACACATTGGCCGGTACTGAAGTTTCTGCGTTACTCGGTCGTATGCCTTCTGCTGTGGGTTACCAGCCTACATTGGCTGAAGAGATGGGCAAATTGCAAGAGCGTATTACTTCTACCAAGACTGGTTCCGTTACCTCTATTCAGGCCGTTTACGTTCCTGCGGATGACTTGACCGATCCGTCACCAGCTACAACCTTCTTGCACCTTGACTCCACAGTTGTGTTGTCACGTGATATTGCTGCATTGGGTATTTATCCAGCGGTTGATCCATTGGATTCCACTAGCCGTCAGCTCGACCCACAGGTAGTTGGTCAAGAGCACTACGAAGTAGCTCGTGAAGTGCAGATGACATTACAGCGTTACAAAGAGTTGCGCGACATTATTGCTATTTTGGGTATGGATGAGTTGTCACCTGAAGATAAGTTATCTGTATCACGTGCTCGTAAGATTCAGCGTTTCTTGTCACAGCCTTTCCACGTTGCTGAAGTGTTTACTGGTTCACCAGGCAAATACGTTCCATTGAAAGAAACTATTCGTGGTTTCAAAATGATCTGCAGCGGCGAATTGGATCACTTGCCTGAGCAAGCGTTCTACATGGTGGGTTCAATTGATGAAGCCATCGAGAAAGCCAAGAAGCTTTAATCTAGGGAAATTATGTCAACCATACGCGTCGATGTAGTGAGTGCTGAGCAGTCTATTTTCAGCGGGGAAGCCAAGTTTGTTGCACTTCCTGGCGAAAGTGGAGAGCTCGGCATTTTGCGCGGCCACACTCCTTTGATTACACGTATTCGTCCAGGCTCAGTTCGTATTGAAAAAGCTGATGGTGATGAAGAGTTTGTTTTCGTAGCAGGTGGCTATTTAGAAGTTCAGTCAGATAGCGTTACTGTTTTAGCGGATACCGCTATTCGCGGACACGATCTTGATGAAGCTAAAGCGATTGAAGCTAAGAAACGTGCTGAAGAAGCGATGCAAAACCGTGGCACTGATTTTGATTTGGCTTTGGCTCAATCTGAGTTTGCAATGGCGGCTGCACAGCTAGCTGCAATTGCTCGTTTCCGTCGTAAAAAGTAATAGCCGGTCATCTCCTTGCTGTTAAATGATCGGTTTTTAAAGGCCTGCTTGGGCGAAGCGGTTGATCAAACACCGCTTTGGCTCATGCGTCAAGCCGGCCGATACCTCCCCGAGTACAACGCTACTCGCGCCAGAGCTGGAAGTTTTTTAGGGCTCGCAAAAAATCCTGCATATGCGACTGAAGTAACCCTTCAGCCTTTAGATCGCTATCCGTTGGATGCGGCGATTTTGTTCTCCGATATTTTGACAATCCCTGATGCCATGGGATTGGGATTGAAATTTACTGCTGGTGAAGGCCCAAGCTTTGAGCATCCTCTTCGCACTGAAGAGGCAGTTAAGAAATTGCGTGTGGCCGATATGGATCAGCTCAAATATGTATTTGATGCGGTTTCAGAAATTCGGAAAGCATTGATACAGGATGGCAAGCAGCGTGTTCCATTAATTGGTTTCTCGGGAAGCCCGTGGACATTGGCGTGCTATATGGTTGATGGTTCAAGTGCCGATGATTTTCGTCATGCCAAAACGATGATGTTTAGTCGTCCTGACTTGATGCAGCATATCCTTGATATTAATGCTCAGTCAGTGGCAGCCTATTTGATAGAGCAAGTTAATGCAGGCGCTCAAGCTTTGATGATTTTTGATACTTGGGGTGGAATGCTGCCAGATGGCTGGTATCAAAAAATGTCTCTGGCCTCAATGCAAAAAGTGATTTCTTTATTGCCACGCGAACATGAAGGCAGAAAAATTCCAGTAATCATGTTTACCAAAGGCGGCGGGATTTGGTTGAACGATATGGCGCAAGTTGGTGCTGATGTTATTGCCATTGATTGGACAATGTCGCTGAGTCGCGCACGCAAACAATTGCTGGCATTGAACAAGCCATTAGCATTGCAAGGTAATTTAGACCCGCTTATTCTGTTCTCAGAGCCAAAACAAATTGCGCAGCAAGCAAACCTCCTGCTTGAGGATTTGGCGAGTGCTCCAGCCCTTAAATCGGGCTTACATCCTCTAGACGGACATGTCTTTAACCTAGGGCATGGGATTTCTCAATTTACCCCTCCTGAAAGTGTTACGGCTCTCGCCGAAGCGGTCATTGAGCGCTCAAGGGCTCTCAGGACAAAGTCGTAATACTGAGTGATTGCTAACTTGCCGCTAGGATTTTTGGCGAAAGTTATGCACAGATAGCGGGAAAATTCGAAATTCAGTGAGATTGCGAATAAAGATGAAAATTCACTTTCGAATATCTTTGTAAGTTACTGATTTATATAAATAATTACTAAAAAGCTTTAAAAGGGTGCAGAATCCGAAAGCTGATAAATTAGCTTATAAATCAGAATCCTCGGATGATATCCACAGACTTATCCACAAGCAAACTAGAGATTTGAAGTAAATCATGCCCCCTCCAATCGTTGTCCAAGTTGTTGTTGATAAGCCCCTTGCCCAGGGCTTTGACTACTTGTGGGACGAAGAGGCATTAGGGTGCGACCCACAAGTGGGGGCAATAGTTGAGGTTCCCTTTGGGCACAGCTCACTGGTGGGATTGGTAATTAAAGTAAGTGCTCACTCAGATTATGAACTTGATAAATTAAAAGGGGTAAGCAAGATTGCGCCCCTTCCCCCCTTGGACCCTGCAATATTGAAGTTAATGAACTTTGCCAGCCAGTATTACATTCATGCGCTAGGCGAGACCATTATTCCCACCATTCCACAGATGTGGAAAAAGCCTGATGATTGGGAAAAGATCCCCAAGAAATTAGCTGCAGATCAAGAAAAGCAAAAGAAAAAAAACAAGCTAGAGGCCGTTGAGGGATTTGTTGATGAGGCCCAGCTGAACGATGGTCAAAAACTCGCCTTAGAAAAATTACGCACTATTCCTTCGGGAGAATTCAAAGCAATACTGTTGCAGGGACAAACTGGTAGTGGAAAGACTGCTGTATTTTTAAATTGGTTGAGTGGTATTTTGGAGGATGCGAGTGCACAAGTATTGCTCTTGGTCCCTGAAATTAATTTAACGCCACAGTTGGAGCGCAGAGTGCGCGCTTATTTTCCAGATAAAAAAATGGTGGTGCTTCATAGCGGTGTCAGTGAGAAAGTAAGAGGCATTGCTTGGTATGAGGCGATGACTGGTCAGGCCCAAATTATTTTGGGAACAAGATTGGCTGCATTAACCCCCCTTCCTAATCTACGCGCCATTGTTGTGGATGAAGAGCATGATCCATCTTATAAACAGCAAGATGGTATTCGTTACTCCGCAAGGGATCTTGCGATATGGCGTGCCCACGACCTTAAGATACCGATCTTATTGGCCTCTGCTACACCATCGCTTGAGACTTGGATGGCTGCCAGGGCTGGTCGTTATGAATATATTCGCCTAGATCAGCGCGCTCAAGGCGCAAGTTTGCCAAAAGTGCATTTGATCAATACGCGCGATCCACAAACGCAATTTAGTCCGGGTGATATAGAGAAGCCAAAATCCAAAAGCCTGATTACTAAAACCCTTGCGAATGCGGTTAGTCAGAATCTAGAAAATAAGCAGCAAAGCTTAATACTGATCAACCGACGAGGTTATGCTCCAGTGCTTAGCTGTGGCGCTTGCTCATGGCTCTCAAGATGCGAGCAATGCAGCTCCTATATGGTGCTGCATAAAGCTGGAGCATTAAGCAGGAAATCAGTTTTAAGTTGCCACCATTGCGGCTTGGTTAAATCGATTCCAAACCATTGCCCTGATTGTGGCAATGCCGACTTGAAGACCTTGGGACAGGGAACTCAAAAGATTGAAGATGCTATTGAGGAGATGTGGCCGGCTGCAAGAGTGCTGCGAGTCGATACAGACTCCAGCAGAAAGAGTAAGGGTGCCGAAGAGCTCTTTCAGGAAATTCACGAAGGCAATGTCGATATTGTGGTTGGGACCCAGATGATTGCCAAGGGGCACGATTACCAAAATATTGGCTTAGTAGCTGTATTGGATGCTGACAGCAGATTGTTTTCTCAAGATTTTAGGGCTGCAGAGCGATTATTTGCACAGCTAGTTCAGGTTGCAGGACGGGCTGGGCGATCCAATAAGGATGGTGAAGCAGGCGGCGCTATTTATATTGAAACCCAGTTCCCAGAATCTGCGGTTTTTCAGTTTTTACTGCGCCATGACGTAGATGGGTTTTTAAGCTTTACGGCCAATGAAAGAAAAGAAGCGGGTTTGCCGCCATTTGCCTATCAGGCTCTCATCCATGCTGAGGCTAAAAGTTTAGATAAAGCAATTCAGTTTTTGAGTGGTTTGAAAGGATATTTAAAGTCTCGGGGCCACATCAATAAAGGCCTCAGAGTCTATGATCCAGTACCTAAGGCGATGATGCGAGTAGCTGGATCGGAGCGCGCTCAACTTCTGGTGGAGTCTGATGATCGAAAAACCCTGCAAGAAATCTTAGAGGCGATGGATCTTTATTTGCGGGAGAACTCTCAGGGGCGCATTAGTAAAGAAGGGCGCATTCGTTGGTTAATTGAGCGCGACCCTATTTCAATCTGATTGATTTCAGATATCAGGCGCCAGGGCCCGCGTTATATATTTCTGGGGTCAGGAGTTGATTGAGTTCTTCGTTAAGAATTTCATCGGAGGCGGGTTTGATTTTGAATAGCCAAACACCGTATGGATTTTCATTGACGATCTCGGGTGATGCATCCACTGCTTCATTGAGGGCAACAATCTCACCGCTTACTGGCGCATGAATATCACTGGCCGCCTTCACTGACTCAATAACGGCAATAGCCTCCCCCTGCTTTACTTGTTGCCCAAGCTTTGGGGCCTGAAAGAACATCACATCGCCTAGCGCCTCTTGCGCATGATTACTAATACCAACCCACACTAAGCCATCATTTTCCTGATCGGCCCATTCGTGAGTTTCTGCAAATTTAAATGTATCTTGGCTATTCATTGTTTTATCCTTTAGGTGCATTTTATGCCGACTCCCCTAAACTAGCTTTCCCCAATGATTCACTTAACTATTTGTACGTATGCCAATTAAATTAGGAATTGTTCCTGTTACTCCGTATGAGCAAAATTGCTCGATTTTGGTTTGCCAGGAGACTGGCGATGCTGCTGTCGTTGATCCTGGCGGGGATATTGAAAAGATCCTTGAGGGCGTTAAGCAGATGGGTGGCAAGGTTAAAAAGATATTACTGACGCATGGACATTTAGATCACTGCGCGGCCGCCAAAGACTTGGCTGATCAGCTTGGTGTGCCTATTGAGGGGCCACAAGAAGAGGAGCGTTTTTGGATTGATCAGCTGCCAGAACAAACAGTTCGTTTTGGTTTTGGGCATGCCAAAGTTTTCGAGCCTGATCGTTGGTTAAATAATGGCGATCATGTGCAGGTGGGAAATATTGATCTAGAGGTATTTCATTGCCCTGGTCACACACCTGGTCACGTTGTATTTTTTGACAAAGAAGATCGTCTTGCAATTGTGGGCGATGTTTTATTCGCGGGCTCAATTGGCAGAACTGATTTTCCGCGTGGTAATCATGCAGATTTAATTAATGCGATTAAAACCAAATTGTGGCCCTTGGGAGATGATGTACAGTTTGTTCCTGGTCACGGACCAATGTCGACGTTTGGTCAAGAGCGCAAAACGAACCCCTATGTGGGAGATGGCGCGTAGCTAATTAATGAATCTAGCTATTTGAACTACAAGTGAGTAATTAGGTTTTTGCTGAACCGGTACGATGCGTACGGTTGTAGAGGCAACTTGCGCAAATCCAACGTTGTTTGCGATTGCTTGTCGGAATCCATGTGCCACCCTCAAGTCGTTTTTCACGGCTGCAAGAAGAGCAAAATTTCAGGCTCTGGGAGGTTTCTTGGGTAGCTGCTGGAGTCGATGTAGTCATGGGTAATCCGGGTAAGGCAAATCTTATACAGAGATCTATTTTACCCGTTTTGTCCCGCTGGGGCTGGGGTTAGCACAACCCGAACCGAATCAGCCGTTTTGTTGCCGTCAAAATCTAACCAGGCCTTGTTTTCAAAGTCATAGAGCTTGCACTTACGCGCAGTATCAAAATACCAGCCCCAAGAGAACTTTTGCACAAAAATACGGTCTGGAAGGATCGTTTCTAGGGTCTGTTGGGCCTCTGGCAGGCGATAAAGCGGTACGCTCATATCCACATGGTGCGCAGTGTGCTCCATGATGTGGTGCATCAATTTGCCCCAAATCCAGTTAAAAGTCAGGTGAACGGTTGTGGATACAAACGGCTGGGCGCGTAACCACTCCGATTTCTTGTCATACCAAGAGACTTTTGGATGGGTGTGGTGCACGTAAACCACAAATCCAATCATGCCGTTCCAGAACAAGAATGGCACTGCAAAGCCAGTGATCAAGCCAATCCAAATAGATTGCCCGGTAGCAATGGCCCCAGCAATTAAGCAGCCAATCCAAACGATTGCAAATGCGGTAACAAGCAAATTGTCTTTTAAGAAAATGGGACGATCACCAGGTTTGTTTTTTGCATTTGGGAAGTACTCACGTCTCCACCAAATTTCAATGAGGTAATAAAAAACAGGGCCCCAGCCGCTACGGTAAAGGCGCTCTAGAGCCTTACGCAACGGGGGAAGTGCGTCGTATTCTGATTTTGATAGGGGTGCCCATACAAAATCAAAACCCTTTAGATTGGTTTGACCGTGATGTACAACGTTATGACCAACATCCCACAAGCTATATGGTGTGAGAGATGGCAAGAACGCAATACGACCTAACACTTTGTTCAGTTCGCGATTGGGTGTGTAACTTTGATGGCAAGCATCGTGACCCAATATAAAGATGCGACCTGTTACAAAACCGGCAATCAAACCAAAAACAATTTTGAGCAACACGCTCTCTACGAAGATTGTTCCTGCGATACAGCCAAGCCAGAGGAAGGCATCAATTGCTAGGAGCATGATTGCGCGCCCAGTTTCGCCCTGTGCCATCGGGATTAGCCAGCTTCGAATGATTTTTCGATGCGGTAATGGCGCCTCTGGGTGCAAAGGATTAGTTAGGGAAGGCTCTGAAAGGGCGGTATTTAGATGTGTAGACACGATAAGAATCAATAAGTTAGGTGCAAATGATAGCGGTTTTCGCAATTTCACGCATGATGTAGGTCAAAAACCCCTTGATTTTTGGCGCGCCCGGCAGGAATCGAACCTGCGACCCTTGGCTTCGGAGGCCAATACTCTATCCACTGAGCTACGGGCGCTAGTGGAAAAACTGGTTACCCCTCTATTGTAAGTGTCTATAACCCTTCTCTCTAGTTATAATCTCGACAAAACAACCCTGAAACCCGTCAAACGATAAATTCTTATGAGCAACGAGCACGGAAGTCTAATTAAGTCCCCAAAACAACTCATCATCATGGTGTTCGCAAGCTTTTTCGTGCCACTCATCATCATTTTGTTATTAATGGTGTTTGTGAACAATGGCAAGCGCGCAGATTCATCTGCATCTGCCGATCAAATTATTAAGCCAGTGGGGCAACTCAATTTTAAAGATGCTAGCGAGCCTGCGGCTCCTGCTACTAGCGCCAAATAAGTCTTTAGCGCATATTTAAAAGCTGGCCTTGTGCCAGCTTTTTTATTTTCATTTATTCACTCTTTGCATCTAAGGCAACTTGATAGGCTTCTTTTTTTGTGAGGCCTAAAGTTTGCGAAAGAACGGCAGCAATTTCTTTGCTCCCCATATAAGGGCTCAGCGCATTAGCCCACAACAAGAGAGCTGAATGCTCTGGAGTCTCATCGCTATTGGCTGATCGCCCTGCAACCACGATGACAAATTCACCCTTAAGGCTCTCTGCCACCTCTAGCCAGTGAGTAACGTCTTGCGCTTGAAGTGGCACTAGTTGCTCAAATTTTTTGGTTAACTCACGGCAGACTAAAAGCTGACGATCAGCCTCTAAATTTTTTGCAAGCAATGCAAGTGTTTCTTTAATGTGGTGCGGAGACTCGAAAAAGATGCTTGCCTTTTTGCTGCTGGAGATATCGTGCAGCAGAGCATCACGCTCTTTAGTTTTATTGGGCCAAAAACCTAAAAACTGAAAGCGTCCTTCCGAGTGATGCATCACTGAGCCGGCTGCTGAGATGGCGCTTGATACAGCGCTTGCGCCCGGAATGGGAATTACTCTTAGCCCTGCTTTTTGAACCTCATTTACCAGCTTTGCCCCTGGGTCCGAGACTCCCGGGGTTCCGGCATCTGAAATATAAGCCCAGCGCTCATTGTTCAAAAGGTGTTGTATGACTGTTTGAGCGCCGCCAATTTCATTGTGTTCGTGCAACGCTAAACATTTTTTATGAATGCCAAATTGTTGGAGTAATGCCGCACTATGTCTGGTGTCTTCACAAGCAATCCCATCGACTGAATTGAGAACATGCAGGGCGCGTAAAGTAATGTCGCCCAAATTGCCGATAGGTGTCGCAACCATATACAGAGCTCCTACAGGTAAATCCTGCTGCTTTAAGAAATCGAAAGAGCTAAGTTCCATGGGGGCTGCCTGCAAAAAGTTAAACAATTAGTAAGAGGATACGTTGCTTTTGGGATAAGCTGATTGCTACTGAAATTAGGACATCTTTGGCGCATAATATTGTTATGGAAAAAGATATCAACGAACGTTTGCGTCTGCGTGCCTCCCAGCATTTTCTGGACAGCATTGCCGTGAAACAAGAGGCTGAAAAACTGCTCCCCGAATCTGTTGCTAGGGGCGTACTGGCGATGGTCGATTGTTTGCGTGCCGGCGGTAAGATCATGGCCTGTGGCAATGGTGGTTCTGCAGCCGATGCGCAGCACTTTGCAGCAGAGCTCGTTGGTCGTTTTGAAAGGGAGCGCCAAGAGTTGGCTGCAATTGCTTTGACGACCGACACTTCAATTCTTACGGCCATTGGAAATGACTATAGCTACGATGAGATTTTTAGTAAGCAAGTTCGCGGTCTTGGGAAAAAAGGTGACATTCTGTTGGGTATTTCAACCTCAGGGAATTCGAAGAACGTGATTAAAGCCATTGAGGCTGCCAAAAAGCTCGGTATGAAAATTATTGCATTCACCGGCAATGGTGGCGGCAAGATAGCTCAGTTATTAGATAAAGATGATATTCACTTGTGCGCACCATCAACGCGTACAGCGCGCATTCAAGAAACGCATTTGGTTTTGCTGCATGCTTTATGTGATGGCGTAGATCATGTTTTGCTTGATTAAAAATTATTGATAGCTCACATTAGAAAACAGATCCATGAAAATTTTTTCCACGTTTAAATTACTTATTGTTTTACTCATAGTCACGCAGTTAACTGCGTGTGGGGTATTGGCTGTTGGCGGTGTTGCTGCTGGAGCAACAGTGCTCGCAGACCGTCGCACACCAGCCGTACAAGCAATCGATAAAGGAATTGAGTTAGAGGCAGAAAATGCGTTAGCAAAACGCTTTGGCGATAACGCACACATTAACGTGACTTCATTTAATCAAAAAGTATTGCTCACTGGCGAAGTGAAGGATGCTGATATTAAGGGTGAGGCAGGCGCTTATGTCAAGGCGATGAAAAATGCGCGAGCCGTGTTTAATGAATTGGTTATTGGACCCAACAGTAGCTACACATCACGTGCAAACGATTCTTATCTTGAATCTAAGATCAAAACACAAATGGTCTTTACAGATCAGTTGCCGTCAAACTCTATGGTTATAGTTGCAGAAAGTAGCAGCGTTTATCTTATGGGCATCTTGACTCAAAGTGAGGCTGACCTTGCTAAGAAAGTTGCGAGTAATGCAAATGGCGTAAAAGATGTTTACGTTTACTTTGACATCATTTCTGAAGAAGAAAAAGTGCGTCTAGAAAAGCAAGGCAAAGCAGATCAAACTCAACCTAGTAGCCCTCCAAAATTTCAATAATTTTTTCGTAGGTTGGTGATGTTTAAAAAGCGAGCGATTGTAAAAATAGTTTTTTTATTTACAGTGCTCGCTTATTTCTTGCCTACTGCGCAGGCGAATATTCAAGACGAGAATGCATTCGCACTTGCAAAACAAAATGCTTGCTTGGGCTGCCATGCAATCAATAAAAAAATTGTTGGCCCTAGTTTTCAAGCGGTGGCAGAAAAATATAAGAGCGACCCCAATGCTCAAGCATTTTTAAAAAATAAAATTGCTAAAGGAGGGTCTGGTTCTTGGGGCATTGTGCCTATGCCGGCCAACTCAAAATTGAGTGATGCGGATTTATCTACATTAACTAGCTGGATATTGCGTGGCGCACCCAACAAAAACTAAGGCTAGAAGTTAAGGCGCTAGACCGGGTCTTCCTAAGAGCCACCACCAGGCTTGATTAGAGCGTTTGAGGTTTTCTTTTAGGGCGTAGTCCATGCCAGCCCACTGCGCATTGGCAGCCTCTTCCACAATAGTCGCGGGATTTGCTGGGGGCAACTTAAGGCAAGCATCAGCATCGCCATAGGCGTATTCAACGGTCATCCCTGCCTTTTGAGCCAAATGCATCATGGCTTTGTTATTGGCAAGACAATGAACGTAAAGGGTTTCAATGCTGGTATTGCGTGAGTGAACGGCTGAGCGTTGTAACAACGCTGTGCCCAGGCCCTGGGAGCGCCCTTCTGGTAACACAGACACACCAAATTCAGCAGCTCGCGCCTCACCCTTATGCTCAGGCAAATAGGCTAGATGGGCCATACCAACTAGCTTCAGATCTAAATTGAAAACACCAAAAATGACATCCCGATTGAAATCAAGACCTTCTACATAGTGACGAATCACCTCATCAGGAGTCTGGGTGCCAAACCGTAGCCGCCTATCTTCATCATTTAGTTGTAGTAAATGATTCAATATTTCCCGTCTATATCCAGCGTGAAGTTCGCGAACGGGTACAGCCTGCCCAGCCATATAAGGGCTTGAAGGTAAGTGACTATTCGCTAATTTATTGTGCATAGCAATATTTTAGCAGGGATAGCTAAAAATTACAGGGTTTTCCCTAAGTTTGTTGCAAATAGGCCAAATCAGCATCAAAAAACAGCGTAATTTTTGGTTTGTTTAGGGCTAAACCTTAAAAAATAAGAAATTTCGAAAAAAAGTTGAAATTTTTTTCGAAATATAACCCATTGTTTTAATTGGATATATTTTTAAACTAAGAAAAAACTTAGCCTTTTTTAATTAAAAGAGTACGAAAGGTGTTGACGACCCTAAAAATGTGGGATATAGTCTCACCTCTCTGCTGAATGTTTTACGAAATACGAAAAACAAGTCAGCCCTCTTTAAAAATTAGTCAACCGATAATTGTGGGTACTAAGTGAAAGCATCCAGTCCTTCGGGACAGATGTAAATAAATAGTACTCATAGACAGTAAAAAGATTTGGTTTTATTACCAAGTCAATTTCTTGAATGAGTGCGACGATCCGCAAGGATCACAGGAATTGAACTGAAGAGTTTGATCCTGGCTCAGATTGAACGCTGGCGGCATGCCTTACACATGCAAGTCGAACGGCAGCACGGGTGCTTGCACCTGGTGGCGAGTGGCGAACGGGTGAGTAATACATCGGAACGTACCTTATCGTGGGGGATAACGCAGCGAAAGCTGTGCTAATACCGCATACGCCCTGAGGGGGAAAGCGGGGGATCGAAAGACCTCGCGCGATTAGAGCGGCCGATGCCTGATTAGCTTGTTGGTGGGGTAAAAGCCCACCAAGGCGACGATCAGTAGCTGGTCTGAGAGGACGATCAGCCACACTGGGACTGAGACACGGCCCAGACTCCTACGGGAGGCAGCAGTGGGGAATTTTGGACAATGGGGGAAACCCTGATCCAGCAATGCCGCGTGAGTGAAGAAGGCCTTCGGGTTGTAAAGCTCTTTTGTCAGGGAAGAAACACCGGCTCTAACACAGTCCGGGAATGACGGTACCTGAAGAATAAGCACCGGCTAACTACGTGCCAGCAGCCGCGGTAATACGTAGGGTGCAAGCGTTAATCGGAATTACTGGGCGTAAAGCGTGCGCAGGCGGTTATACAAGACAGGCGTGAAATCCCCGGGCTTAACCTGGGAATGGCGCCTGTGACTGTATAGCTAGAGTGTGTCAGAGGGGGGTAGAATTCCACGTGTAGCAGTGAAATGCGTAGATATGTGGAGGAATACCAATGGCGAAGGCAGCCCCCTGGGATAACACTGACGCTCATGCACGAAAGCGTGGGGAGCAAACAGGATTAGATACCCTGGTAGTCCACGCCCTAAACGATGCTGACTAGTTGTTCGGGATTTACATCCTGAGTAACGTAGCTAACGCGTGAAGTCAGCCGCCTGGGGAGTACGGTCGCAAGATTAAAACTCAAAGGAATTGACGGGGACCCGCACAAGCGGTGGATGATGTGGATTAATTCGATGCAACGCGAAAAACCTTACCTACCCTTGACATGTCACTAACGAAGTAGAGATACATTAGGTGCTCGTAAGAGAAAGTGAACACAGGTGCTGCATGGCTGTCGTCAGCTCGTGTCGTGAGATGTTGGGTTAAGTCCCGCAACGAGCGCAACCCTTGTCTTTAGTTGCTACGCAAGAGCACTCTAAAGAGACTGCCGGTGACAAACCGGAGGAAGGTGGGGATGACGTCAAGTCCTCATGGCCCTTATGGGTAGGGCTTCACACGTCATACAATGGTGCATACAGAGGGTTGCCAACCCGCGAGGGGGAGCTAATCTCAGAAAATGCATCGTAGTCCGGATCGTAGTCTGCAACTCGACTACGTGAAGCTGGAATCGCTAGTAATCGCGGATCAGAATGTCGCGGTGAATACGTTCCCGGGTCTTGTACACACCGCCCGTCATACCATGGGAGTGGGTTTTGCCAGAAGCCGTTAGCCTAACCGCAAGGAGGGCGACTGCCACGGCAGGGTTCATGACTGGGGTAAAGTCGTAACAAGGTAGCCGTATCGGAAGGTGCGGCTGGATCACCTCCTTTCTAGAGAAAAGATGCTGAATCCTAGTGCCCACACTTATCGGTTGACAATAAAAGCCACGGGTCTGTAGCTCAGCTGGTTAGAGCACTGTGTTGATAACGCAGGGGTCGTAGGTTCAAGTCCTACCAGACCCACCACCAGCCAGAAACAAGACTTAGTGGGACGTTGGGGGATTAGCTCAGCTGGGAGAGCACCTGCTTTGCAAGCAGGGGGTCGTCGGTTCGATCCCGTCATCCTCCACCATCATCTAAATGTCAAAACTAAGCGAATATTTAATCGTTTAGTTTTGCCATTTATGGCTGTTCTTTAAAAATTTGAGTAAGCAAAGTGTCAAATGTTTCTTTGAGAGGACATTTGACAATGTAATAAGGGTAAAGATTGAATCATCAATCAGTAATACAAACGAGTTTTACCAAGTTCTTAACAAAGTACTTACAGTTTGGATTACGGCAAACATGTCAGAAGTAGAAGTAAACCTGTAACAGGTGCTAGCAATGGTGCTCGTTATAGGATCAAGTGAATAAGTGCACATGATGGATGCCTTGGCGATTACAGGCGACGAAAGACGTTATAACCTGCGATAAGCCCCGGGGAGCTGGTAAATAAGCTTTGATCCGGGGATTTCTGAATGGGGAAACCCACCACTTTTGTGGTATCCATACCTGAATACATAGGGTATGAGAAGCGAACCTTGTGAACTGAAACATCTAAGTAGCAAGAGGAAAAGACATCAACCGAGATTCCCAGAGTAGTGGCGAGCGAAATGGGAAGAGCCTTCTAGTGATATCTCAGTAATTAACAGAATGGAATGGAAAGTCCAACAATAAAGGGTGATAGTCCCGTATGTGAAAATTATTGAGTGGTACTAGGCTAGAGACAAGTAGGGCGGGACACGTGAAATCCTGTCTGAATATGGGGGGACCATCCTCCAAGGCTAAATACTCGTAATCGACCGATAGTGAACAAGTACCGTGAGGGAAAGGCGAAAAGAACCCCGGGAGGGGAGTGAAATAGATCCTGAAATTGTGTGCATACAAACAGTAGGAGCCTCGTAAGGGGTGACTGCGTACCTTTTGTATAATGGGTCAGCGACTTACATTCAGTAGCAAGCTTAACCGAATAGGGAAGGCGTAGCGAAAGCGAGTCCGAATAGGGCGCTAGTTGCTGGGTGTAGACCCGAAACCAGTTGATCTATCCATGGCCAGGTTGAAGGTGCGGTAACACGTACTGGAGGACCGAACCCACTAACGTTGAAAAGTTAGGGGATGAGCTGTGGATAGGGGTGAAAGGCTAAACAAAACTGGAAATAGCTGGTTCTCTCCGAAAACTATTTAGGTAGTGCCTCGTGTATCACTGTAGGGGGTAGAGCACTGTCATGGTAGTGGGGTCCATTGCGGATTACTGCGCCATAGCAAACTCCGAATACCTACAAGTGCAAGCACGGGAGACAGACATCGGGTGCTAACGTCCGGTGTCAAGAGGGAAACAACCCAGACCGCCAGCTAAGGTCCCTAATATATGCTAAGTGGGAAACGAAGTGGGAAGGCTAAAACAGTCAGGAGGTTGGCTTAGAAGCAGCCATCCTTTAAAGAAAGCGTAATAGCTCACTGATCGAGTCGTCCTGCGCGGAAGATGTAACGGGGCTAAGCATATAACCGAAGCTGCGGATCACAGCAATGTGATGGTAGGAGAGCGTTCTGTAAGCCTGTGAAGGTGTCTTGTAAAGGATGCTGGAGGTATCAGAAGTGCGAATGCTGACATGAGTAGCGATAAAGGGGGTGAAAAGCCCCCTCGCCGTAAGCCCAAGGTTTCCTGTTCAACGTTCATCGGAACAGGGTGAGTCGGCCCCTAAGGCGAGGCAGAGATGCGTAGCTGATGGGAACAAGGTTAATATTCCTTGACCATTGTTAGATGCGATGGGGGGACGGATCGCGGAAAGTTGTCCGGGTGTTGGAAGTCCCGGTTCTTGCGTTGGAGATGGCTATTAGGTAAATCCGGTAGCGTAATTCAAGGGCGTGAGACGAGCGAATTTATTCGCGAAGCAATTGGAAGTGGTTCCAAGAAAAGCCTCTAAGCTTCAGTCTAACAAGACCGTACCGCAAACCGACACAGGTGGGCGAGATGAGTATTCTAAGGCGCTTGAGAGAACTCAGGAGAAGGAACTCGGCAAATTTGTACCGTAACTTCGGGATAAGGTACGCCCTGGTAGTTTGACCCTGTACAAGGGGAGGACGAAAGGGTTGCAATAAAAAGGTGGCTGCGACTGTTTAATAAAAACACAGCACTCTGCAAACACGAAAGTGGACGTATAGGGTGTGACGCCTGCCCGGTGCTGGAAGATTAAATGATGGGGTGCAAGCTCTTGATTGAAGTCCCAGTAAACGGCGGCCGTAACTATAACGGTCCTAAGGTAGCGAAATTCCTTGTCGGGTAAGTTCCGACCTGCACGAATGGCGTAACGATGGCCACACTGTCTCCTCCTGAGACTCAGCGAAGTTGAAATGTTTGTGATGATGCAATCTACCCGTGGCTAGACGGAAAGACCCCATGAACCTTTACTGTAGCTTTGCATTGGACTTTGAATCGGTCTGTGTAGGATAGGTGGGAGGCGTTGATAACAGGATGCTAGTTCTGTTGGAGCCAACCTTGAAATACCACCCTGATTTATTTGAGGTTCTAACCTTGGCCCGTTATCCGGGTCGGGAACAGTGCATGGTAGGCAGTTTGACTGGGGCGGTCTCCTCCCAAAGTGTAACGGAGGAGTACGAAGGTACGCTTGGTACGGTCGGACATCGTACCTAAAGTGCAATGGCAAAAGCGTGCTTAACTGCGAGACCGACAAGTCGAGCAGGTGCGAAAGCAGGTCATAGTGATCCGGTGGTTCTGTATGGAAGGGCCATCGCTCAACGGATAAAAGGTACTCTGGGGATAACAGGCTGATACCGCCCAAGAGTTCATATCGACGGCGGTGTTTGGCACCTCGATGTCGGCTCATCTCATCCTGGGGCTGTAGCCGGTCCCAAGGGTATGGCTGTTCGCCATTTAAAGAGGTACGTGAGCTGGGTTTAAAACGTCGTGAGACAGTTTGGTCCCTATCTGCCATGGGCGTTGGAGATTTGACGGGGGCTGCTCCTAGTACGAGAGGACCGGAGTGGACATTCCGCTGGTGTACCTGTTGTTTCGCCAGAAGCATCGCAGGGTAGCTATGAATGGAAGAGATAACCGCTGAAAGCATCTAAGCGGGAAACTTGCCTGAAGATGAGATCTCCCGTAGGTTTAACCTACATAAAGGGTCGTTGAAGACCACAACGTTGATAGGTCGGGTGTGGAAGTGCAGTAATGCATTAAGCTAACCGATACTAATTGCCCGTTAGGCTTGATCCTATAACCAGCACTATTGTGTTGGATGTTTGCCAGATTTAATCTGCATCCTTATTACATGCTTACTCAAATAGAGTTGTTGATTTAATCAGCAACTCGACCCTCTACGCCCGGTGACCATAGCAAGTTGGAACCACTCCTTCCCATCCCGAACAGGACAGTGAAACGACTTTACGCCGATGATAGTGCGGATTACCCGTGTGAAAGTAGGTAACTGCCGGGCACCAATGCGACGCCCAGACCCTCTTAGGTCTGGGCGTTTTTACTTGTGCAAAGCGTTTAGAGATATTGACAGAAACTCCATTTGGAGTCAGAATATTGGGTTCGCGGAGGGGTGTCCGAGCGGCTAAAGGAGGCAGACTGTAAATCTGTTGGCTATGCCTACGTAGGTTCGAATCCTACCCCCTCCACCAGATGTGCGGGATTAGTTTAATGGTAAAACAGCAGATTTCCAATCTTCGGTCAAGAGTTCGATTCTCTTATCCCGCTCCAGAATTTGTTGCATTAGATTTCGCCCATGTGGCTCAGTGGTAGAGCACTCCCTTGGTAAGGGAGAGGTCGGCAGTTCGATCCTGCCCATGGGCACCATGTTTGATTTTATTAATTGTGTATTTCGTGTTTGGTTTAAGAGTTAACTAAAGGCAGATTAAAAATGGCAAAAGAAAAATTCGAGCGGACAAAACCGCACGTAAACGTAGGCACCATCGGTCACGTTGACCACGGTAAAACTACATTGACAGCAGCAATTGCAACCGTGCTTTCTAAAGCATTCGGTGGCGAAGCTAAAGCATACGATCAGATCGATGCTGCTCCTGAAGAAAAAGCACGCGGTATTACGATTAATACAGCGCACGTTGAGTACGAGACAGCAAACCGTCACTACGCACACGTGGATTGCCCAGGACATGCTGACTACGTGAAGAACATGATTACTGGTGCTGCTCAGATGGACGGCGCTATTTTGGTTTGTTCTGCTGCTGACGGCCCAATGCCACAAACTCGTGAACACATCCTCTTGGCACGCCAAGTGGGTGTTCCTTACATCGTGGTGTTCTTGAACAAGTGCGACATGGTTGATGACGCTGAATTGTTAGAGCTCGTTGAAATGGAAGTTCGTGAGCTTTTATCTAAGTACAACTTCCCTGGCGATGACACACCAATCATTCAAGGTTCTGCTAAGTTAGCTTTAGAAGGCGACGAAGGCCCATTGGGTAAAGAAGCCATCATGAAATTGGCTGAAGCATTAGATACTTATATCCCAACTCCAGAGCGTGCTGTTGATGGTGCCTTCTTGATGCCAGTAGAAGACGTGTTCTCTATCTCCGGTCGCGGTACTGTTGTGACTGGTCGTATCGAGCGCGGTATCGTTAAAGTAGGCGAAGAGATCGAAATCATCGGTATCAAGCCAACACTCAAGACCACTTGTACTGGTGTTGAAATGTTCCGTAAATTGCTCGACCAAGGTCAAGCAGGCGATAACGTTGGTATCTTGTTACGCGGTACAAAACGTGAAGAAGTTGAGCGCGGCCAAGTATTGGCTAAGCCAGGTTCAATCACCCCACATACTCACTTTA
Source organism: Polynucleobacter sp. MWH-Adler-W8 (assembly GCF_001889925.1). NCBI lineage: Bacteria > Pseudomonadati > Pseudomonadota > Betaproteobacteria > Burkholderiales > Burkholderiaceae > Polynucleobacter > Polynucleobacter sp. MWH-Adler-W8. The sequence continues at coordinate 81,894 of NZ_LZFI01000001.1, forward strand.
CAGCCGAGGTGTACATCTTGGGTAAAGACGAAGGTGGTCGTCATACACCATTCTTTAACAACTATCGTCCACAGTTTTACTTCCGCACAACGGACGTAACTGGTTCAATCGAGTTGCCAAAAGACAAAGAAATGGTCATGCCTGGCGATAACGTCACGATTACCGTAAAACTCATCGCGCCAATCGCGATGGAAGAAGGTTTACGTTTTGCGATCCGTGAAGGTGGCCGTACTGTTGGCGCCGGCGTGGTTGCAAAGATTTTGGCTTAAGTAGTAAGTTTTAAT
>NZ_LZFI01000001.1:82182-98989 GCF_001889925.1 Polynucleobacter sp. MWH-Adler-W8
TAGTTTTTATAAAGGGGTGTAGCTCAATTGGCAGAGCGTTGGTCTCCAAAACCAAAGGTTGGGGGTTCGATGCCCTCCGCCCCTGCCACGATTTGAACTGAAAGCAAAATGTCTCATCAAACAGCAAGTCATACTGAAGAAAAAAGCAGCTGGGTCACTGTACTCGCTGCTTTAATCGTCGTTGCAGCGTTAGTTCTGTACTACACGCTCGCTGATCAATCTATGTTGATTCGTCTTGCTGTTTTATTTGGCGGCATTGCAGCTGCAGTTTTGATTGTGGCAATTTCTCCTGATGGGCGTCGTTTCATCGCCTACGCAAAAGATTCTTGGTATGAAGTAAAAAAGGTTGTTTGGCCAACTCGTAAAGAGACTACCCAAATGACTCTAGTCGTATTTGGCTTTGTTCTGATCATGTCCTTGTTTTTGTGGACTGCAGACAAATTGATTGAATGGCTAGTTTTTTCAGTCTTTTTGGGCTGGAAGTGAGTAAAAAATGATTGATTCTGAAGTAGCTACTAATCCACAAGCTATCGGCAATATGCGCTGGTACGTCATTCATGCTTATTCCGGAATGGAAAAGAGCGTGAAAAGAGGCCTTGAAGAGCGTATTGCTCGCTCTGGAATGCCTGAGAAATTTGGCCGTATTTTGGTCCCTTCCGAAGAGGTTGTAGAGATCAAGTCCGGCACCAAGTCAGTTTCCGAGCGTCGTTTCTTCCCAGGATATGTCCTGATTGAGATGGAAATGACCGATGAGAGCTGGCATTTGGTGAAGAACACACCAAAAGTAACCGGTTTCGTAGGCGGCGTTCGTAATCGTCCAAGCCCAATTTCTACGGCTGAAGTAGCCAAAATCATGGATCAAATGCAGGCTGGGGTGGATAAACCTAAGCCTAAGACCCTATTTGAGGTTGGCGAGATCGTGCGAGTTAAAGAAGGCCCATTTGTTGATTTCAACGGAAATATCGAAGAAGTCAATTATGAGAAGTCAAGATTGCGCGTTTCTGTTACAATTTTTGGCCGCGGTACCCCAGTTGAGCTGGAGTTCGGCCAGGTAGAAAAGATGTAAAAACAAGGACTTAGTCCTGGTTTTAGTAGTTAGTAGTTAAGTGGTTAGCAATAACCGAGGAGCGGAGCTAGAAAGCCAAAAACTAGCGAAGCGTTTACTCAACAGCGGTCTTTCCTAATGAGGTTAGGCGCGCTTTAAGGAGCACACATGGCAAAGAAGATTATTGGCTTTATTAAGCTGCAGATCCCTGCAGGTAAAGCAAATCCATCACCACCCGTAGGTCCAGCATTGGGTCAACGCGGCCTTAACATTATGGAATTCTGTAAGGCGTTCAATGCTCAAACTCAGAGCATGGAACCAGGCCTTCCAATTCCAGTCGTGATTACAGCGTTTGCTGATAAGAGCTTCACATTCATCATGAAGACTCCTCCAGCAACCATCATGATTAAGAAGGCTGCGAAGATTGAAAAAGGATCACCACGTCCTCATACCGATAAAGTGGGTTCAATTACTCGTGCTCAAGCGGAAGAAATCGCTAAAGCAAAAATGCCAGATTTGACAGCGGCCGATATGGACGCAGCTGTTAGAACAATCGCTGGTAGCGCCCGTTCCATGGGCATCACTGTGGAAGGTCTCTAATCATGACTAAATTATCTAAACGCGTAAAAGCAATTCAATCTAAAGTTGATCGCAACAAGTTCTATTCATTAGATGACGCATTGAACCTTGTTAAAGAGTGTGCAACTGCTAAGTTTGATGAGTCTATTGACGTTGCTGTTCAGTTGGGTATTGATGCTAAGAAATCTGACCAAGTTGTGCGTGGCGCAGTAGTGCTCCCGGCTGGTACAGGTAAGCATGTTCGTGTAGCTGTTTTTGCTCAAGGCGAGAAGGCTGAACAAGCTAAAGCCGCTGGTGCAGAAATTGTTGGCATGGAAGAGCTTGCTGAACAAATTAAAGGCGGCAAAATTGATTTCGATATTTTGATCGCATCCCCAGACACAATGAAAATTGTTGGTACTTTAGGTCAAGTATTGGGCCCACGTGGTTTGATGCCGAATCCAAAAGTTGGAACAGTGACTCCTGACGTTGCTACTGCAGTTAAAAATGCAAAAGCGGGTCAAGTTCAGTTCCGCGTGGACAAAGCCGGTATCGTGCACGCAAGCATTGGCCGTCGTTCATTCGAGCCAACTGCATTGAAATCCAACTTGCTCGCATTGCTCGAGGCTTTGAATAAAGCGAAGCCACCTGCATCTAAGGGTATTTATTTAAAGAAGGTTGCCGTAAGCAGCACCATGGGTGCAGGCGTACGCGTAGACCAAGCATCGTTACAGGCAGCAGCTTAATTAGCCTGTAGCAAAAAAGAACTTTGGGTCGACTCCCACTCTTTGAGTGAGAGTCGAACATCAAAGACCGTTGGTGAATGAGTTTGCTTTTATAGGGATGAATTCTTAATCGTTACGAAAGTAATAGCCAGCGCAGATGGCGACCCTGAAAAGATTTTCACAAGAACCTTGTGAACAAATGATCAGACGCTGGTGTGTAACCCCAACTGGAAACAGTTGGTTTTTTAGGAGTTAAACCGTGCCTTTGAATGTACAAGACAAAAAAGCGATTGTTGCTGATGTCGGCGCTCAATTGGCTGGAGCCCAAACTGTCGTGCTCGCTGAATACCGTGGTATTCCAGTAGAGCAGTTGACAAAGCTACGTGCTAGCGCACGTGACCAAGGTGTATATCTTCGCGTTTTGAAGAACACATTGGCACGCCGTGCTGCACAAGGCACACAGTTTGAGCCTCTTGCCGATTCGATGGTTGGCCCATTGATCTACGGCATTTCTGCTGATCCGATTGCTTCGGCAAAAGTATTGCAGAACTTTGCTAAGACTCAAGACAAGCTGGTCATTACTGCTGGCTTATATAACGGCAAGTTGTTGGACGTAGCTGGTGTTAAATCCCTCGCGTCTATTCCAAGCCGCGACGAGTTGTTATCTCAGTTGTTGGGTGTGATGTTGGCCCCAGTTTCTGCGATGGCTCGCGTATTGGGCGCAGTAGCAGCACAAAAGGCAGAAGGAGCACCTGCTCCTGTTGCAGCACCGGTAGCAGAAGTAGCAGCAGCCCCAGCAGAAGTAGTTGCTGAAGCCGCCGCTCCAGAAGCAAGTGCTGAGCCTGCAGCCGCAGCCCCAGAAGCTGGAACAGAAACACCTGAAACCCCTGCCGCTGAATAAGCGACAGATTAACTATTTAAGTATTAGGAGCTAAAAATGGCGATTACTAAAGAAGAAATCATTGATGCAGTAGGTAGCATGTCCGTTATGGATTTGAACGACTTGGTTAAGGCGTTCGAAGAGAAGTTTGGCGTTTCCGCTGCAGCGATGGCTGTTGCTGGTCCTGCTGGTGCAGCTGGCGGCGCTGCTGCTGAAGAGCAAACAGAATTCACTGTTAACTTGCTCGAAGCTGGCGCAAACAAGGTTTCAGTAATTAAGGCAGTTCGCGAAATTACTGGTCTTGGCTTGAAAGAAGCTAAGGACTTGGTTGACGGTGCACCGAAGCCAATCAAAGAAGCTGTTGATAAGAAGACGGCTGAAGAAGCTAAGAAGAAGCTTGAAGAAGCTGGCGCTAAAGCAGAACTCAAGTAATACATACAATGCTGGCGCCTCTCAAAAAGGGGCGTTAGCCATGTTGGGTTTGACCTCTAGAGGTCAAACCCGATTTCATTTCTGATTGAAATCGGGTTTGCCTTCTGATACGACTGCAGAATGCAAGTTTGGTCGGACACTAAATCTATCGGTTTAGTGTTGTCCGCCAGTGATTGGTAGTGGCCAATCGCCAAATCTTTGTACAGTCGCTGAATTCGGAGATGAAATGAACTATAGCTTCACCGAACGCAAGCGAGTCCGTAAAAGCTTTGCTAAGCGAGTAAATAACCACCAGGTTCCGTACCTGATCGCAACGCAGCTGGAATCCTACGCTAAATTTTTACAGGCTGAAAAGCCAGCAATGTCTCGTCTTACTGAGGGACTTCAAGCTGCCTTTACATCAGCATTCCCAATTGTGTCTAACAACGGCTATGCACGTATGGAATACGTGTCTTACCAGTTATCACAGCCACCATTTGACGTTAAAGAATGTCAACAGCGTGGTTACACATACCACTCTGCCTTGCGCGCAAAAGTTCGCTTGATTATTTATGATCGCGAAGCGCCTACTAAGGTTAAAGAGGTAAAAGAGAGCGAAGTCTACATGGGTGAAATTCCACTCATGACAGAAAATGGCTCTTTTGTGATCAATGGTACTGAGCGCGTGATCGTTTCTCAGTTGCACCGTTCCCCAGGCGTGTTCTTCGAGCACGATAAGGGTAAAACACATAGCTCAGGTAAGTTGCTGTTCTCAGCACGCATCATTCCTTACCGTGGTTCATGGCTCGATTTCGAGTTTGATCCGAAAGACATTCTCTATTTCCGCGTTGACCGTCGTCGTAAGATGCCTGTCACCATTTTGCTCAAAGCAATTGGTTTAAACAACGAACAGATTCTTGCTAACTTCTTTAACTTTGACCATTTCTCATTAACTGCTAACGGCGGTTCAATGGAATTTGTGCCAGAGCGTTTGCGTGGTCAGTTGGCTAGCTTTGATGTGCTCGACAAGAATGGCGTTGTTGTCATTCAAAAAGACAAGCGTATCAATGCAAAGCATATCCGCGAACTTGAAGCTGCTAAGACAAAAACAATCGCTGTACCAGATGACTATTTAATTGGTCGTGTTGTTGCGCGCAATATTGTTGATCCAGATTCTGGTGAAATCTTGGCCTACGCTAATGATGAAATCACTGAAGAGGTATTGGCTACATTGCGCGATGCAGGCATCAAGCAATTAGAAACTATCTACACCAATGATTTGGATTCTGGTGCATACATTTCTCAGACATTGCGTACTGATGAAACAGCGGATCAAATGGCTGCTCGTATCGCCATCTACCGCATGATGCGTCCTGGTGAGCCTCCAACAGAAGATGCTGTAGAAGCCTTGTTCCAGCGCTTGTTCTACAACGAAGATACTTACGATTTGTCACGCGTTGGCCGTATGAAGGTCAACAGCCGTTTGAACCGTCCAGAAATGGAAGGCCCAATGGTTCTGTCAAACGAAGATATTCTCGACACCATTAAGTCCCTCGTAGATTTGCGTAACGGCAAAGGCGAAGTAGACGATATCGATCACTTAGGTAATCGTCGTGTACGTTGCGTTGGCGAATTGGCTGAAAACCAATTCCGTGCTGGTTTGTCACGTGTTGAGCGTGCGGTTAAAGAACGTCTCGGCCAAGCCGAAACAGAAAACCTCATGCCGCATGACTTGATTAACAGTAAGCCAATCTCTTCTGCGATTCGTGAGTTCTTCGGTTCTTCACAGTTGTCCCAGTTTATGGACCAAACCAACCCGCTTTCAGAGATCACGCACAAGCGTCGTATTTCTGCGTTGGGACCTGGTGGTTTGACCCGCGAGCGCGCAGGCTTTGAAGTGCGCGACGTGCATCCAACTCACTATGGACGTGTTTGCCCAATTGAAACTCCCGAAGGACCAAACATTGGTTTGATCAACTCACTCGCGTTATTTGCGCGTTTGAATGAGCATGGTTTCTTAGAAACCCCATACCGTAAAGTTTCCAATAGCAAGGTAAGCGATGAAGTGGTTTACCTCTCTGCGATTGAGGAAGCAAAGTATGTGATTGCTCAGGCAAACGCAACAATCGACAAGAGCGGTAAGTTGGCCGACGAATTAGTTTCTGCTCGTCAAGCTGGTGAAACCATGATGGTTAGCCCAGAGCGCATCGATTTCATCGACGTTGCTCCTAGCCAGATCGTTTCTGCTGCCGCTTCACTCGTTCCATTCTTAGAGCACGATGATGCAAACCGTGCTTTGATGGGTGCAAATATGCAGCGTCAAGCAGTTCCTTGCTTGCGTCCGGATAAGCCATTGGTTGGTACAGGTTTAGAGCGTATTGTTGCGGTTGACTCTGGCACTGTTATTTTGGCGTCCCGGGGCGGTATCGTTGATTATGTTGACGCTAACCGTGTTGTGATTCGTGTAAACGATGATGAGACAGCTGCTGGTGAAGTTGGTGTGGATATTTATAACCTCATCAAGTACACCCGTTCAAACCAAAACACCAACATTAACCAACGTCCTATCGTTCAGGCTGGTGATCGCGTAGCGCGTGGTGACGTTGTTGCTGACGGCGCATCTACCGATTTGGGTGAATTGGCTTTGGGTCAAAACATGACTGTGGCATTTATGCCATGGAACGGCTACAACTTCGAAGATTCAATCTTGATCTCTGAAAAAGTTGTTGCTGACGACCGCTACACCTCTATTCATATTGAAGAGTTGTCAGTGGTTGCGCGTGATACCAAGCTGGGTTCAGAAGAAATTACTCGCGATATCTCCAATTTGGCAGAGTCACAACTCTCCCGTTTGGATGAAAGCGGTATTGTTTACATCGGTGCTGAAGTTGAAGCTGGCGACGTATTGGTTGGTAAAGTAACTCCAAAGGGCGAGACTACTCTCACTCCTGAAGAGAAGTTACTACGTGCGATCTTCGGTGAAAAAGCATCTGACGTTAAAGATACTTCTTTGCGCGTTCCATCAGGAATGATCGGTACTGTTATTGATGTTCAGGTCTTCACCCGTGAAGGTATTGAGCGTGATGCACGTGCACAGTCAATTATCCAAGAAGAATTACAACGCTATCGTTTGGACTTGAACGACCAGTTGCGTATTGTTGAGGGCGATGCCTTCATGCGTTTAGAAAAACTGTTGATTGGTAAAGTTGCCAATGGTGGTCCTCAGAAATTAGCTAAAGGCACTAAGATTGAAAAGGAATACCTTGCCAGCTTAGATAAATACCATTGGTTTGACGTTCGTCCAGCAGATGATGAGGTTGCCTCACAAGTTGAAGCAATTAAATCTTCTATCGAAGCGAAGCGTAAGCAATTTGATGAGGCTTTTGAAGAGAAGCGCACCAAGCTTACCCAGGGCGATGATTTACAGCCTGGCGTAACAAAGATGGTTAAGGTGTACTTGGCCGTTAAGCGTCGTTTACAGCCTGGTGACAAGATGGCCGGTCGTCACGGTAACAAAGGTGTGGTTTCTAAAATCGCCCCAGCTGAAGATATGCCATTTATGGCTGACGGACGCCCTGTTGACATCGTCTTGAACCCATTGGGTGTTCCTTCCCGTATGAACGTTGGCCAGATCTTGGAAACCCATTTAGGTTGGGCTGCCCAAGGTATTGGTAAGCGTATTGACGAGATGGTTCGTGAGCACGCTAAGCAAACTGAATTACGTAAGTTCTTCAAGCAGCTTTATAACGAAACAGGTCGTGTTGAAGACATCGACAACTTCACTGATGAGCAGATCAATGTTTTGGCTGAGAATCTCCGCCAAGGCTTGCCATTTGCTACTCCAGTGTTTGATGGTGCTACTGAAGCTGAAATCGGACGCATGCTCGAGTTGGCGTATCCAGAAGATGTTGCTAAATCTTTGAAGATGACCCCTTCACGTCAGCAAATGATTTTGTGCGACGGCCGAACTGGCGACCAATTTGAGCGTCCAGTCACTGTTGGCGTAATGCACGTCTTGAAACTCCACCATTTGGTCGATGACAAGATGCATGCACGTTCAACCGGACCTTACTCTTTAGTAACGCAACAGCCATTGGGCGGTAAAGCTCAGTTCGGTGGTCAGCGCTTTGGTGAGATGGAAGTCTGGGCCCTCGAAGCATACGGTGCTTCATATGTCTTGCAGGAAATGCTGACAGTGAAGTCCGATGACGTCGCAGGCCGTACCAAGGTTTATGAAAACATCGTCAAGGGCGAGCACACGATTGATGCTGGCATGCCCGAATCCTTCAACGTGCTGGTAAAAGAAATCCGTTCGTTGGGTATTGACATTGACATGGAGCGCAACTGATATGAAAGCATTGCTCGATTTATTTAAGCAAACGCAGGGCGAAGAGCAGTTTGATGTCATCAAAATTGGTCTCGCATCTCCTGAGAAAATTCGCTCATGGTCTTTTGGTGAAGTACGCAAACCAGAAACCATCAATTACAGGACTTTTAAGCCCGAGCGTGATGGTTTGTTCTGCGCCAAGATTTTTGGACCAACCAAAGACTACGAGTGCTTATGCGGTAAGTACAAGCGTTTAAAGTTCCGTGGCGTAATCTGCGAGAAGTGCGGCGTTGAAGTTACTCTCGCTAAGGTGCGTCGTGAGCGCATGGGCCACATTGAGTTGGCAGCCCCTGTAGCGCACATTTGGTTCTTGAAGTCATTGCCATCCCGTTTGGGTATGGTTCTCGATATGACATTGCGTGATATCGAGCGTGTTCTTTACTTTGAAGCATATGTAGTAGTTGATCCTGGTATGACTCCTGAAGGCGCGATGAAGCGCGGTCAGATCATGTCTGAAGATGAATACATTGCTAAGACCGAAGAGTATGGTGACGGTGCATTTACCGCCATCATGGGCGCGGAAGGTATTCGTGATCTCTTGCGTTCGATTGATATCGATCGTGAAGTAGAGACTATTCGTGCTGACTTAAAAGCCACTGGTAGCGATGCCAAGATCAAGAAATACGCTAAGCGCTTAAAAGTGCTCGAGGCGTTCCAGACTTCAGGCATCAAGCCTGACTGGATGATCATGGAAGTATTGCCAGTATTGCCACCTGAATTGCGCCCATTGGTGCCATTGGATGGCGGTCGCTTTGCTACTTCAGATTTGAACGACCTCTACCGTCGTGTGATCAACCGTAACAACCGTTTAAAGCGTTTGTTAGAGTTGCGCGCACCAGAGATCATCGTTCGTAACGAAAAACGGATGTTGCAAGAAGCGGTTGACTCATTGCTCGACAACGGTCGTCGCGGTAAGGCTATGACTGGCGCTAACAAGCGTCCTCTCAAGTCCTTGGCCGAGATGATTAAAGGTAAGAGCGGTCGTTTCCGTCAAAACTTGTTGGGTAAACGTGTTGACTACTCTGGTCGTTCAGTCATCGTGGTTGGCCCTACATTGAAGTTGCATCAGTGCGGCTTACCAAAATTAATGGCCTTGGAATTATTCAAGCCATTCATTTTCAACAAGCTTGAGACTTTGGGTATTGCAACCACGATTAAGGCTGCAAAGAAAGAAGTTGAAAGCCAGACTCCAATCGTTTGGGACATTCTCGAAGAAGTCATTCGTGAACATCCAATCATGTTGAACCGTGCGCCTACATTGCATCGTCTTGGTATTCAGGCTTTCGAGCCAATGCTGATTGAAGGTAAAGCAATCCAATTGCACCCATTGGTCTGCGCGGCATTTAACGCGGACTTCGATGGTGACCAAATGGCGGTTCACGTTCCTTTGTCGCTCGAAGCGCAAATGGAAGCACGTACATTGATGTTGGCTTCGAACAACGTATTGTTCCCAGCTAACGGCGAGCCATCAATCGTTCCGTCACAGGACGTGGTGTTGGGTCTGTACTACGCTACACGTGACAAGATCAACGGTAAGGGCGAAGGCATGGTTTTCGCTAACATTACTGAAGTAGTACGTGCATACGAAGCAGGTCAAGTTGAATTGGCTTCTCGTGTTGCTGTTCGTATTACTGAGTTTGAGATTGTGGACAAGAAGGCAGAGGGCGATGCCCGTTTTGCTGAAAAGACCAAGATCTATCAAACATCAGTTGGCCGTGCAATCTTGTCTGAGATTTTGCCTAAAGGCATGTCTTTCGAGGAAATTAACAAGCCTTTGAAGAAAAAAGAAATCTCACGCTTGATCAACACTTCATTCCGTAAGTGCGGTTTACGTGAAACTGTGATTTTTGCCGACCGCCTCTTGCAGTCTGGTTTCCGTTTGGCAACCAACGCTGGTATCTCAGTTGCGATCGACGATATGCTGATCCCAACTTCTAAAGAGCGCATCATCACTGAGGCATCTGCCAAGGTTAAGGAGTATGACAAGCAGTTCATGTCAGGTCTCGTAACCAATCAAGAGCGTTATAACAACGTGGTTGATATTTGGGGTGCTGCAGGCGACCAAGTTGGTAAAGCAATGATGGATGAGTTGTCACACGTTGACGTACTCGATCGTAACGGTAAGACTGTGCGTCAAGAATCCTTTAACTCCATCTACATGATGGCGGATTCTGGTGCGCGTGGATCTGCAGCGCAGATTCGTCAGTTGGCTGGTATGCGTGGTTTGATGGCTAAGCCGGATGGCTCCATCATTGAAACCCCAATTACTGCGAACTTCCGTGAAGGTTTGAACGTATTGCAGTACTTCATCTCAACCCACGGCGCTCGTAAAGGTCTGGCAGATACAGCGTTGAAGACAGCGAACTCGGGTTACTTGACACGTCGTTTATGCGACGTCACTCAAGATCTCGTGGTGATCGAAGATGATTGCGGCGCAACTAATGGTGTAACTATGAAGGCGCTGGTTGAAGGCGGCGAAATTATCGAAGCATTGCGTGACCGTATTTTGGGTCGTGTATGTATCGGTGACATCGTTCATCCTGACACACAAGAAGTCATTGTTCCGAACGACACCTTGCTCGATGAAGATCACGTTGATCAAATCGTTGCATTGGGTATCGACGAAGTTAAAGTTCGCACAGTATTGTCTTGCTTAACTCGCTTTGGTTTGTGCGCGAAGTGCTACGGACGCGATCTAGGTCGCGGTGGTTTGGTAAACGTTGGTGAAGCAGTTGGCGTGATCGCTGCTCAGTCCATCGGCGAGCCAGGCACACAGTTGACTATGCGTACTTTCCATATTGGTGGCGCAGCGTCACGTGCATTGGTTGCAAGCAACATCGAAGCTAAGTCTAATGGTGCTTTGAAATTCTCTGCCACGATGCGTGTTGTCAAGAATGCGAAGGGTGAGCAGATCGTGATTTCACGTTCTGGCGAAGCCTTGATCGTTGATGAGAATGGTCGTGAGCGCGAGCGTCATAAAGTGCCTTATGGTGCAACTCTCTTGTTGAAAGAAGATGCAGCTGTTAAGGCTGGCGCAAGCTTGGCGACTTGGGACCCATTAACACGTCCGATTATTTCTGAGTACGCTGGTATCGCCCGCTTCGACAACGTTGAAGAAGGTGTAACCGTTGCTAAGCAGGTAGACGAAGTTACCGGTCTTTCCACCTTGGTGGTAATTGACGGTAAGCGTCGTTCTGCAGCAAGCAAAGGCGTTCGCCCAGTGATCAACTTGGTTGATGACAAGGGTAACGAAGTCATGATCGCCGGTACTGATCACCCAGTAAACATTGGCCTCCAAGTGGGCGCGTTGATTACTGTTAAAGATGGTCAAAAAGTCGAAGTTGGTGAAGTATTGGCGCGTATTCCAATCGAATCACAGAAGACTCGCGACATTACCGGCGGTTTGCCACGCGTCGCTGAATTGTTCGAAGCACGTTCACCTAAAGATGCAGCTGTCTTGGCAAAAGTTACTGGAACAGTTTCCTTCGGTAAAGAAACCAAAGGTAAACAACGTTTGGTGATTACCGATATGGACGGCGAAGCCAATGAATTCTTGATTCCTAAAGAGAAGCAAGTTCTCGTTCATGACGGTCAAGTTGTGAACAAGGGCGAGATGATTGTGGAAGGCCCAGCTGATCCACATGACATCTTGACTCTCAGAGGTATTGAAGAGTTGGCGATCTACATCGTTGATGAAGTTCAAGACGTTTACCGTTTGCAAGGCGTGAAGATTAACGACAAGCACATTGAAGTGATCGTGCGTCAAATGTTGCGTCGTGTGCAGATCACTGATGGCGGCGATACCGCTTACATCACTGGTGAGCAAGTTGAGCGTTCAAAACTGTATGACGCTAACGATTTAGTGATTGCCGCAGGTAAGCGCCCAGCTCAGTTCGAAAACGTGCTGTTGGGTATTACTAAAGCATCCTTGTCGACCGACAGCTTCATTTCAGCGGCTTCTTTCCAAGAAACCACCCGTGTATTGACCGAAGCCGCCATTATGGGCAAGACCGATACACTCCGTGGCCTCAAGGAAAACGTCATTATTGGTCGTCTGATTCCTGCTGGTACCGGCTTGTCTTACCGCCGTGCACGCAAGGTCAGAGAGCAATTCGAGCGTGACCGCGCTCAAATGATTGCCGCCGAAGAGGAAGCAATAGCCAATATGCCTGTAGAAATAGAGGCTGAAGTCGTTGCTCCTGCTGGGGAGGCTGATCCGAGCTAATTTGGTAATTCTGGCCAGAAATGGCCAGTTTTTTCCCCATTTGGTTGACGGAAAAGGCTGGCCAAGCTAGAATGCTGAGTTCTACTGATTCAGAAGAGGGTCTTTTTGACCTAGAAATTCTCTAAGTCATTGATTTTCTTGAAGAAAGCAACAAAGAAGTACTAACCGAGCTATTTTATGCCAACAATTAATCAATTAATACGTAAGCCAAGATCCAGGCTGATCGTTAAAAGCAAGAGCCCTGCACTGGAAAACAGTCCGCAGCGCCGTGGTGTTTGTACACGTGTGTACACCACTACTCCTAAAAAGCCTAACTCTGCGCTTCGTAAAGTAGCCAAAGTTCGCTTAACCAATGGTTTTGAAGTTATTTCATACATTGGCGGTGAAGGCCATAACCTCCAGGAACACTCGGTAGTGTTGATTCGTGGTGGTCGTGTAAAGGATTTGCCAGGTGTTCGTTACCACATCGTTCGTGGCTCACTTGACTTGCAAGGTGTTAAAGACCGTAAGCAATCACGTTCCAAGTACGGTGCTAAGCGCGCTAAGAAATCTGCTTAATCTTTCAATAGATTTTTGCTGAAGTATTTGTAGTAAGTCTTCGTTTGTCAGACTTAAAAGACAAGTAAGTGGTTGTCCCGTCTAAGAATCTTCTTAGATAGTAGGGCAACCGGAGCGGGTGATCCATGTGGGTCGCCCCTAACTGAACTGAAGGAGTAGTTATGCCACGTCGTCGTGAAGTTCCCAAACGGGAAATTTTGCCGGATCCAAAATTCGGTAATGTAGAAGTAGCTAAATTCATGAACGTCCTCATGTTGGACGGCAAGAAATCGGTTGCAGAGCGTATCGTTTACGGTGCCTTTGATCACATCGAGAAAAAAGCAAACAAAGAACCACTCGAAATTTTCTCAACAGCTATGGGCAACGTTAAGCCAATGGTTGAGGTGAAGAGCCGTCGTGTTGGTGGCGCTAACTACCAGGTTCCTGTTGAAGTTCGCCCATCACGCCGTTCTGCTTTGGCAATGCGCTGGGTGCGCGAAGCCGCTAAAAAGCGCGGTGAGAAATCTATGGCTCAACGTTTGGCCAACGAATTATTAGAAGCTGCAGAAGGTCGCGGCGGAGCAATGAAGAAGCGTGAAGAAGTTCACCGTATGGCAGAAGCTAACAAAGCTTTCTCACATTTCCGCTTCTAATCAAATAGTAAAGAAAAGGCACCAACAGTGGCACGTAAAACCCCCATCGACAGATACCGCAATATTGGTATCTCTGCGCACATTGACGCAGGCAAGACAACAACTACAGAACGCGTTTTGTTCTACACCGGTGTTAATCATAAGATTGGTGAAGTACATGATGGCGCTGCAACCATGGACTGGATGGAACAAGAGCAAGAGCGTGGTATCACGATTACTTCTGCTGCTACTACAACGTTCTGGAAGGGTATGGCTGGTAATTTCCCAGAGCACCGCATCAATATTATTGATACCCCAGGACACGTAGATTTCACTATTGAAGTTGAGCGTTCAATGCGCGTTTTGGATGGTGCTTGCATGGTTTACTGTGCGGTAGGTGGTGTACAGCCCCAATCTGAAACTGTTTGGCGTCAAGCTAACAAGTATCAAGTTCCACGTTTGGCTTTCGTAAACAAGATGGACCGCACCGGTGCGAACTTCTTTAAGGTCTATGACCAGATGAAGTTACGCCTTAAAGCAAATCCTATCTTGATCCAGATTCCTATTGGCGCTGAAGAAAACTTCAAGGGCGTTGTGGACTTGGTAAAAATGAAGGCCATCTATTGGGATGAGGCTTCACAAGGCACTAAGTTTAGCTACGAAGAGATTCCTGCTGAATTAAAGGCATCTGCAGATGAGTGGCGCGAAAAGATGGTTGAAGCCGCTGCTGAAAGTTCAGAAGAGTTGATGGAGAAGTATCTCGGTGGCGAAGAGTTAACCGAAGAAGAAATCAAAAAAGCGTTGCGTCAACGTACGATTGCTAATGAAATCATTCCAATGATGTGCGGAACTGCGTTCAAAAACAAAGGCGTTCAGGCAATGTTGGATGCGGTGGTTGAGTTATTGCCATCCCCATTAGACGTTCCACCAGTTCCTTGTGAATTGGAAGACGGAACTCCAACAACACGTAAAGCTGATGATGCTGAGAAATTCTCTGCATTGGCATTTAAGATCATGACTGACCCATTTGTTGGCCAGCTTATCTTTTTCCGCGTTTATTCAGGTGTAATGAAATCTGGCGACACAATCTACAACCCAATCAAGGGTAAGAAAGAGCGTGTTGGTCGTTTGTTGCAGATGCATGCAAACCAACGTGAAGAAATTAAAGAAGTTTATGCAGGCGATATCGCTGCTGCAGTTGGTCTAAAAGACGCAACTACTGGCGAAACATTATGTGACCCAGATAGCATTGTTATTTTGGAGCGCATGGTATTCCCAGAGCCAGTAATCTCACAAGCAGTTGAGCCAAAGACAAAACCAGACCAAGAAAAAATGGGTCTTGCTTTGAACCGCTTGGCACAAGAAGATCCTTCTTTCCGCGTTAAAACGGATGAAGAGTCTGGCCAGACAATTATTTCTGGAATGGGCGAGCTCCATTTGGAAATTTTGGTTGATCGTATGCGTCGTGAATTTGGTGTTGAAGCCACTGTTGGTAAGCCACAAGTTGCCTATCGCGAAACTATTCGTAAAGTTTGCGAAGAAATCGAAGGTAAGTTTGTTAAGCAGTCTGGTGGTCGCGGTCAATACGGTCACGTGGTATTAAAGCTTGAGCCACAAGAGCCAGGTAAAGGTTTTGAATTCATTGACGCTATTAAGGGCGGTGTGGTTCCACGCGAATACATCCCTGCAGTAGAAAAAGGAATTCGCGAAACATTGAATTCCGGTATTTTGGCTGGCTATCCAGTTGTAGATATCAAAGCTACATTGTTCTTCGGTTCATACCATGACGTTGACTCCAATGAAAACGCATTTAAGATGGCGGGTTCTATGGCATTCAAAGACGGTATGCGTAAAGCAGCACCAGTATTGCTTGAGCCGATGATGGCTGTTGAAGTAGAAACACCAGAAGATTTCATGGGTAACGTAATGGGTGATCTTTCATCCCGTCGCGGTATTTTGCAGGGTATGGATGACATTCCAGGCGGTGGCAAGATCGTCCGTGCTGAAGTGCCGTTGGCAGAGATGTTTGGTTACTCAACTGGCTTACGCTCGTTGACCCAAGGTCGCGCTACCTACACCATGGAATTTAAGCATTATTCCGAAGCACCGAAGAACGTTGCTGAAGCAGTTATGGCTGCTAAAGCGAAGTAATTTATCTACATTAATTTTGAATATTGACTAGCTAAAGAAGGCAGACAAAAATGGCAAAAGAAAAATTCGAGCGGACAAAACCGCACGTAAACGTAGGCACCATCGGTCACGTTGACCACGGTAAAACTACATTGACAGCAGCAATTGCAACCGTGCTTTCTAAAGCATTCGGTGGCGAAGCTAAAGCATACGATCAGATCGATGCTGCTCCTGAAGAAAAAGCACGCGGTATTACGATTAATACAGCGCACGTTGAGTACGAGACAGCAAACCGTCACTACGCACACGTGGATTGCCCAGGACATGCTGACTACGTGAAGAACATGATTACTGGTGCTGCTCAGATGGACGGCGCTATTTTGGTTTGTTCTGCTGCTGACGGCCCAATGCCACAAACTCGTGAACACATCCTCTTGGCACGCCAAGTGGGTGTTCCTTACATCGTGGTGTTCTTGAACAAGTGCGACATGGTTGATGACGCTGAATTGTTAGAGCTCGTTGAAATGGAAGTTCGTGAGCTTTTATCTAAGTACAACTTCCCTGGCGATGACACACCAATCATTCAAGGTTCTGCTAAGTTAGCTTTAGAAGGCGACGAAGGCCCATTGGGTAAAGAAGCCATCATGAAATTGGCTGAAGCATTAGATACTTATATCCCAACTCCAGAGCGTGCTGTTGATGGTGCCTTCTTGATGCCAGTAGAAGACGTGTTCTCTATCTCCGGTCGCGGTACTGTTGTGACTGGTCGTATCGAGCGCGGTATCGTTAAAGTAGGCGAAGAGATCGAAATCATCGGTATCAAGCCAACACTCAAGACCACTTGTACTGGTGTTGAAATGTTCCGTAAATTGCTCGACCAAGGTCAAGCAGGCGATAACGTTGGTATCTTGTTACGCGGTACAAAACGTGAAGAAGTTGAGCGCGGCCAAGTATTGGCTAAGCCAGGTTCAATCACCCCACATACTCACTTTACAGCCGAGGTGTACATCTTGGGTAAAGACGAAGGTGGTCGTCATACACCATTCTTTAACAACTATCGTCCACAGTTTTACTTCCGCACAACGGACGTAACTGGTTCAATCGAGTTGCCAAAAGACAAAGAAATGGTCATGCCTGGCGATAACGTCACGATTACCGTAAAACTCATCGCGCCAATCGCGATGGAAGAAGGTTTACGTTTTGCGATCCGTGAAGGTGGCCGTACTGTTGGCGCCGGCGTGGTTGCAAAGATTTTGGCTTAAGTAGTAAGTTTTAAT
>NZ_LZFI01000001.1:98994-155790 GCF_001889925.1 Polynucleobacter sp. MWH-Adler-W8
AAAAATATTTAGCGGTTTGCTAACCGGTGACATCAGTGCTGCTGATGTCACCGAGCTCTTTAGATGTATAACGTGGCAGCACCACAACGCTCTTTGGAATTAATATGCAAAACCAAAAAATTCGTATTCGCCTTAAAGCATTTGATTACCGTTTAATCGACCAGTCTGCAGCTGAAATCGTTGATACAGCTAAGCGTACTGGTGCAGTTGTTAAGGGTCCAGTACCTTTGCCAACCCGTATTGAGCGTTTTGATATCTTGCGTTCACCACACGTGAACAAGACATCCCGTGATCAGTTAGAGATCCGCACCCATCTCCGTTTGATGGATATCGTTGATCCTACAGAGAAAACTGTAGATGCTTTGATGAAATTAGACCTCCCAGCAGGTGTGGACGTCGAAATTAAGTTGCAATAATTTGTTGTTTCCGGTCTTTTTGCTTGTCAAGACTGGGTTTTCGGGATAGAATCTAAGGCTTCGCTCAATTATTTGGGTGAAAATCTTAGTTTTATCAGCACTAAAAACGTTGTAAGTTATTGATTTAGAAGTACTTTTACTTGTAAATCACTTAAATTAATTTTGCCGACCAATCGAAGTCGGCGTGGAGCATGAATATGAGCTTAGGCTTAATCGGCCGCAAGGTCGGCATGACCCGTCTATTTACGGACGAAGGGGATTCAATCCCTGTGACCGTAATTGACGTGAGCGACAACAGAATCGCTCAAATCAAGACCCAGGCAACTGATGGCTATGATGCTATCCAGTTAGCACATGGCACACGTAGAGCTACTCGCGTTACTAAGGCAATGGCTGGTCACTTCGCCAAAGCTGGTGTGATGGCAGGTAACGGCCTCAACGAATTCCAATTAGACGCAGCAAAAATCGCAGAAATGACGCCAGGACAAGTAATTCCTGCTGACACTGCATTTACTGCTGGTCAAAAAGTGGACGTTCAGGGCGTGTCTATCGGTAAGGGCTACGCAGGTACCATCAAGCGTTATCACTTCGCTTCTGGTCGTGCATCCCACGGTAACTCACGTTCACATAACGTACCAGGCTCAATCGGTATGGCGCAAGATCCAGGTCGTGTTTTCCCTGGTAAGCGTATGACCGGTCACTTGGGTGACGTTACACGTACAGTTCAAAATTTAGTCATCGCACGCATTGATTCAGAACGTAATCTGATCATGGTTAAAGGCGCTATTCCAGGTGCCCCAGGCGGTAAAGTTATTGTTACTCCAGCGGTTAAAACACCGTTGAAGAAGAAATAAGGAGAGCGAATATGGAACTTAAGCTTCTCCAAGACAACGGTACTTTAGGTGCAGGCGTACAAGCTTCACCAGAAGTATTCGAACGTGAATATAACGAAGCATTGGTACACCAAGTTGTAGTGGCTTACCAAGCTAATGCACGTAGCGGTAACCGTGCACAAAAAGACCGTGAGCAAGTTAAGCACACAACCAAGAAACCTTGGCGTCAAAAAGGTACTGGTCGTGCACGTGCTGGTATGAGCTCTTCCCCGCTGTGGCGTGGAGGTGGCCGTATATTCCCGAATTCTCCAGAAGAGAATTTCAGCCAAAAAGTAAACAAGAAAATGTACCGCGCTGGTATGAGATCTATTTTGTCTCAGTTAGCTCGCGAAGGTCGTTTGAATGTTGTTGATCAATTTTCTCTTGACGCTCCAAAGACTAAAGTTTTAGCTGACAAAGTTAAAGCAATGGGCTTGGATTCAGTCTTGATTATTGTTGATCAGGTTAGCGAGAATTTGTACTTGGCTTCACGTAACTTGCATAAAGTTGCTGTATGTGAGCCACAGCACGCTGATCCATTAGCTTTGGTCCAATACAAAAAAGTATTGGTTAGCAAAGCTGCGATCGCAAAAATTGAGGAGTTGCTGAAATGAGCCAAGTCCGTAAAAATGATCACAATCTAATGAGGGTTCTGCTTGGACCGGTTATCTCTGAAAAAGCCACTATGGTTGCAGAGAAAAACGAACAAGTAGTTTTCCAAGTAGCTCGCGACGCAAATAAGCTCGATGTAAAACAAGCAGTTGAATTGCTCTTCAAAGTGCAAGTTGACTCTGTTCAGATCGTGAATCAAAAGGGTAAGCCTAAGCGCTATGGCCGTTTTGAGGGTCGTCGTGACCACACTAAGAAGGCCTACGTAAGCTTGAAGCCAGGTCAAGAAATTAACTTTGAAGCGGAGGCGAATTAATCATGCCTTTGATGAAGACAAAACCGACCTCACCAGGTCGTCGTTCAATGGTCAAGGTGGTAAATCCTGACCTGCACAAGGGCAAACCTTTTGCAGCGTTGATAGAGCCACAATTCCAAAAAGCGGGTCGTAACAATAATGGTCACATCACTACCCGTCATAAAGGTGGTGGTCATAAGCATCACTATCGTGTGGTTGATTTCAAACGCAATGACAAAGACGGTATTCCAGCAAAAGTTGAACGCTTGGAATACGATCCAAACCGTAGTGCAAATATTGCATTGATCGTGTTTGCTGATGGTGAGCGCCGCTACATTCTGGCAGCTAAAGGAATGACTGTTGGTCAAGCCTTGATGAGTGGTTCAGAGGCTCCAATTAAGTCTGGCAATAACTTGCCAATCCGTAATATTCCTGTTGGTAGCACAATTCACTGTGTAGAAATCATGCCAGGTAAGGGTGCTCAAGTAGCGCGCTCAGCCGGTGGTTCAGCAGTGTTGCTAGCCCGTGAAGGCGTATACGCTCAAGTGCGTTTGCGCTCAGGCGAAGTGCGTCGTGTTCTGATTGAGTGCCGCGCCACTATTGGTGAAGTTGGTAACGAAGAGCACAGCTTGCGTGTTATCGGTAAAGCTGGTGCAAATCGCTGGCGTGGTATTCGCCCAACCGTTCGCGGTGTGGCAATGAACCCAGTAGATCACCCACATGGTGGTGGTGAAGGTAAAACTGGCGAAGGCCGTGTACCAGTATCTCCATGGGGCACTCCAACCAAAGGTTATCGTACACGTCGTAACAAGCGTACAACATCGATGATCGTTCAACGTCGTCAAAAGCGTTAAGCGATTAAGGAAAAATAGATATGACACGTTCAGCTAAAAAAGGCCCATTTTGCGAAGCCAGCTTGGTAAACAAGGTTGAAGTCGCACAAGCCAACAAAGACAAAAAGCCGATCAAAACTTGGTCACGCCGTTCAACAATCCTCCCAGACTTCATTGGTCTGACGATTGCTGTGCATAACGGTCGTCAACACGTTCCGGTTTATGTATCAGAAAACATGGTGGGTCATAAGTTAG
The DNA here is from genome assembly GCF_001889925.1 of Polynucleobacter sp. MWH-Adler-W8. Classification (NCBI taxonomy): domain Bacteria; kingdom Pseudomonadati; phylum Pseudomonadota; class Betaproteobacteria; order Burkholderiales; family Burkholderiaceae; genus Polynucleobacter; species Polynucleobacter sp. MWH-Adler-W8. Next base: position 102,275 of record NZ_LZFI01000001.1, read on the forward strand.
GCGAATTTGCCTTGACCCGTACTTTCAAAGGTCACGCCGCTGACAAGAAAGTAACGAAGAAGTAAGGGGATGATGATGGAAGTTAAAGCTATTCACAAGAGCGCCCGCATTTCTGCGCAAAAGACACGTTTGGTCGCAGACCAAATTCGTGGTTTGCCAATTGCACGCGCATTAAACATTTTGAATTTCAGCCCCAAGAAAGCTGCCTTCATTGTGAAAAAAGTTGTTGAGTCTGCAGTGGCCAACGCTGAACACAATAAAGGTGCTGATATTGATGAGCTCAAGGTTTCAACAATTATTGTTGATAAAGGCACTTCCTTGAAGCGCTTCACAGCACGCGCTAAGGGTCGTGGTAATCAAATTGAAAAACAAACATGTCACATTACCGTGACCTTGAGTAACTAAGGAAAGATATGGGACAAAAGATAAACCCAACCGGATTCCGACTCGCGGTTACGAAGAATTGGACATCACGTTGGTATGCAAACAATACTGATTTCGCAAAGATGCTGAAAGAAGACGTAGATGTCCGCATCTATTTGAAGAAGAAGCTGAAGAATGCATCCGTAAGCAAAGTCGTGATCGAGCGTCCTGCTAAGAACGCACGCATCACAATCTATAGCTCACGTCCAGGCGTTGTAATCGGTAAAAAAGGTGAAGATATTGAAGTTCTCCGCCGCGAATTGCAAAAGCGTATGGGCGTTCCAGTTCACGTGAACATCGAAGAAATTCGTAAGCCAGAAGTTGATGCGCAATTAATTGCTGACTCAATTACTCAGCAGCTCGAAAAACGTATCATGTTCCGTCGTGCGATGAAGCGTGCAATGCAAAATGCAATGCGTCTTGGCGCACAAGGCATCAAGATCATGTCATCAGGTCGTTTAAATGGTGCTGAGATTGCTCGTCGCGAATGGTATCGCGAAGGTCGCGTTCCACTTCATACATTGAAGGCTGATATTGATTACGCTACATCAGAAGCTGAAACAACCTACGGCATCATTGGTGTAAAAGTTTGGGTATACAAAGGCGACACATTGGGTCGTGGTGCAGAAGCTCAAGTAGCTGCTCCATCCGCTGAACCAGCTGCCGAAGAAAAGAAAACTCGTCGTGCCCCAAGCAAGACAGCTGCTCGTAAACCAGCCGCTGGCACAGACAAGCCATTAGTTGCTGCTAAGCCAGCAGTAAAGCGTGTGCGTAAGGTTGAAACACCTGCCGCAGATACGCAGAAGTCAGGAGAGTAAGCATGCTACAACCAAAGCGTCGCAAGTATCGTAAGGAACAAAAAGGTCGTAACACTGGCGTGGCAACACGTGGTAGTTCCGTAGCCTTTGGTGACTTTGGATTGAAGGCCGTTGGCCGTGGTCGTTTGACTGCTCGTCAAATCGAGTCAGCACGTCGTGCAATGACTCGTCACATTAAACGTGGTGGCCGTATTTGGATTCGTATTTTCCCAGATAAGCCAATTTCACAAAAACCTGCTGAAGTACGTATGGGTAACGGTAAAGGTAATCCAGAGTACTACGTAGCTGAAATTCAACCAGGCAAAGTGCTCTACGAGATGGACGGTGTTGACGAGCAATTGGCGCGCGAAGCTTTCAAGCTTGCTGCTGCTAAGTTGCCTTTACAGACCACTTTCGTGATTCGCCACTTAGGTTGATCGGGATAGAGATTATGAAAAATACAGAATTAGCGTCAAAAGATCTGAATGCATTGAATGCAGAGTTAACCGAGTTGCTAAAGACCGGTTTCAAGCTCCGTATGCAAAAAGGCACTCAGCAACTCACAAATACCAGCCAATTGGGTAAAAATAAGCGCGACATCGCTCGTGTGAAGACTTTTATCGCCCAAAAGACTGCACAGAAATAAGGAAAAAGGGATATGACAGAATTATCTAAACCCTTGCGCCGCACCCTCGTGGGACGCGTTGTTAGCGACAAAATGCAAAAAACTGTGACGGTGTTGGTTGAGCGTCAAGTTAAGCATCCAGTGATTGGTAAATACGTTGGCCAATCTAAAAAGTACCACGCTCATGACGAAGCTGGCACATACAAGATGGGTGATACCGTTGAAATTGCTGAATCTAAGCCAATTTCACGCACTAAATCTTGGGTTGTGACCCGTTTGGTTGAGGCTTCAAAGGGTATTTAAAGAAATATTGGGGATTTTGGTGAAGATTCTTCCCAAATCCCTTTTTTACGTAGTAGAATAGAAGGCTTCTCTGGTTTTATTGGAGAAGCAGTGTTTTTCATTAATTCCGGGTTTTAACTCTCGTTAAAGCCCATAGACGGAACCAAGACTGTTTGCCTTTGGCCAATAAGTTGGGGATTAGAAATGATACAAACCGAAAGTAGATTACAGGTTGCCGATAACACAGGCGCCAGTGAAGTGTTGTGCATCAAGGTATTGGGCGGCTCTAAGCGTCGTTACGCCAGTATCGGTGATGTCATCAAAGTCAGCGTTAAGTCTGCTGCTCCACGTGGCCGTGTTAAAAAAGGTGACATTTATAACGCCGTAGTAGTGAGAACTGCTAAGGGTGTTCGCCGTCCAGATGGTTCATTGATTAAGTTTGATGGCAACGCTGCGGTATTGCTCAACGCTAAGTTAGAGCCAATTGGCACACGTATCTTTGGACCAGTGACGCGCGAGTTGCGTACTGAAAAGTTCATGAAGATCGTTTCTCTCGCCCCCGAAGTTATTTAAGAGGCTGATATGAAAAAGATTCGTAAAGGTGATTCCGTAGTTCTGTTGACTGGTCGCGATAAGGGCAAGCAAGGAACTGTTACAGCCGTTCTCGAGAACAAGTTAGTGATCGAAGGCGTAAACATTTATAAAAAGAGCGTTAAGCCAAATCCAGCGGCCGGTGTTACTGGCGGCATGATTGACAAGACGATGCCTGTTCACATTTCTAATGTGGCTGTGGTTGACGGTAACGGCAAGCCATCACGTGTTGGTATCAAACTCGTTGATGGTAAAAAGCAGCGTTTCCTCAAAACCACTGGCGCAACTTTAAGCGCATAAGGGGCACGGAGAAATTATGAGCACACGTTTTCAAGAACACTATCAAGCTAAAGTTGTTGCAGATTTGATCGCCAAATTTGGTTACAAATCTGTAATGGAAGTTCCACGTATCACCAAAGTTACCCTGAACATGGGCTTGGGTGATGCAGTGAACGATAAGAAAATTATCGAAAATGCAGTTGGCGATTTAACTAAAGTTGCGGGCCAAAAGCCAGTTGTAACTAAAGCCAAAAAAGCGATTGCAGGTTTCAAAATTCGTCAAGGCTACCCAATCGGTGCCATGGTGACATTGCGTGGTGCACGCATGTACGAATTCTTGGATCGTTTCGTTACTGTTGCATTGCCACGAGTACGTGACTTCCGCGGTATCTCTGGTAAAGCATTTGACGGCCGTGGTAACTACAACATCGGCGTTAAAGAACAAATCATTTTCCCTGAAATCGAATACGACAAGATTGATGCCCTCCGCGGTCTCAATATCAGTATTACGACGACTGCTAAAACCGACGAAGAAGCAAAAGCTTTGTTGGCAGCATTCAAATTCCCTTTCCGCAATTAAGAGGCTAACGTGGCAAAACTATCCCTAATTGAGCGCGAGAATAAGCGCGCAAAAACTGTAGAGAAGTACGCTGTAAAGCGTGCCGAACTCAAAGCGATCATTGCTGATCAGTCACGCAGCGATGAAGAGCGCTATGAAGCTCGCTTGAAGCTACAGGCACTTCCACGTAACGCAAGCCCGATTCGTCAAAGAAATCGTTGTTCATTAACCGGTCGACCACGTGGCACATTCCGTAAATTCGGTTTGGCTCGTAGCAAGATTCGTGAAATCGCCTTCCGTGGCGAAATCCCCGGTTTAACCAAGGCCAGCTGGTAAGCGGCGAAAGAATTAGGAGAACTCATGAGTATCAGCGATCCAATCGCCGACATGTTGACAAGGATCCGCAATGCGCAAGCAGTGCAGAAACCCGTAGTCTTGATGCCGTCGTCAAAAGTAAAAGTAGCCATCGCAAAAGTTTTGCAAGATGAAGGCTATATCGAAAGTTTTGAAATCAAAGGTGAAGCAGCTAAGCCAGTGCTCCACATCGATCTCAAATATTATGCAGGCCGTCCTGTTATTGAGCGTATTGACCGTGTATCAACACCAAGTCTACGTATCTATAAAGGCCGTCATGACATTCCAGAGGTAATGAATGGCTTGGGCATTGCAATTATTTCAACCCCTCAAGGCGTAATGACAGACCGTAAAGCACGTGCAACAGGCGTGGGCGGCGAAGTTATTTGCTACGTAGCTTAAGGAGCGAAATATGTCCCGCGTAGGTAAATCACCAATTACAGTTCCCAAGGGCGCTGAAATCAGCATCAACGGTGCAAACGTTACTGTTAAAGGCCCATTGGGTACTTTGACACACAACTTGCATCCTTCTGTTGGTTTGAAACAAGAAGATGGCGTATTGACAGTTGTTTTAAATAACGACTCACCAGAAGCTGGTGCACAGTCAGGTACAGCCCGTGCTTTGGTTAACAACATGGTTGTTGGCGTAACTGCTGGCTTTGAGCGCAAGCTCAGCTTGGTAGGCGTTGGTTATCGTGCTGCTGCTCAAGGCGAAACATTGAAATTGCAGTTAGGTTTCTCACACGACATTATTTACAACCTGCCAAAGGGTGTGAAGGCTGAGACTCCAACTCAAACTGAAATCATTATCAAAGGTTCCAACAAGCAGCAAGTTGGCCAGGTCGCAGCTGAAGTTCGCGCATACCGTTCACCAGAGCCATACAAAGGCAAAGGCGTTCGCTACGTGGATGAGGTTGTGCATCTGAAAGAAACTAAGAAGAAGTAAGCGAGATTAAAAAATGAATAAAGACGAATCCAGACAAAGACGCGCTAGGCAGACTCGTATTCGCATTGCCGAAGCTTTGGCAAATCGCTTAACAGTTATCCGTAGCAATACTCATATTTCTGCCCAGGTTTATAGCCCATGCGGAACCAAAGTTGTAGCAGCTGCTTCAACAATGGAAAAAGATTTGCGCCAAGCAATCAAAAACGGCGGCAACGCTGAAGCGGCAAAACAAATCGGCAAGTTAGTTGCTGAGCGTGCTGTTAAGGCAGGCATTGTTGATGTTGCATTTGATCGCTCCGGTCATCGTTACCACGGCCGTATTAAGGCCTTAGCTGAAGCTGCGCGTGAAGCCGGCCTGAAGTTCTAATAGGGTTTAGGAAAAAACATGGCAAAAATGCAAACTAAGATGCAAAACGAAGAGCGTGATGATGGTCTTCGCGAGAAGATGATTGCTGTTAATCGTGTAACTAAAGTGGTTAAGGGTGGTCGTATTCTCGGCTTCGCTGCACTCACTGTAGTTGGCGATGGCGATGGCCGCATCGGCATGGGTAAAGGCAAATCAAAAGAAGTTCCAGTTGCAGTTCAAAAAGCAATGGACGAAGCTCGTCGCAAGATGATCAAGGTAACTTTGCGTAAAGGTACTTTGCAGCACACTGTTACTGGCCAACATGGCGCATCACGCGTTTTGATTTCTCCAGCTAAAGACGGTACTGGAATTATCGCTGGTGGCCCAATGCGCGCAATTTTCGACGTAATGGGCGTAACAAACGTGGTTGCTAAGTCACTTGGCTCTACAAACCCATACAACTTGGTTCGTGCAACCATTGATGGTTTGAGCAAAATGAGTACTCCTGCTGAGATTGCTGCTAAGCGCGGTAAGTCAGTTGAAGAGATTCTCGGCTAAGACCAAAAATTAGGAATCTACAAATGACAACAACTAACTCCAAAGTCAAACTGCAATTAGTACGCAGCTTGATCGGTACACGCGAAAGCCACCGTGCAACTGTACGAGGCTTAGGCCTTCGTCGCATCAATTCAGTTTCTGAATTGGAAGACACTCCAGCTGTTCGCGGCATGATTAATAAAGTTTCTTATCTAGTTAAAGTCGTTGGCTAATAACTAGCAAGTAAATAGGCGAAGAATATGCAACTCAACACAATTAAACCTGCAGAAGGCTCCAAGAAAAACCGTCGTCGCGTTGGACGCGGCATTGGTTCTGGTCTTGGTAAAACTGCTGGCCGTGGTCACAAAGGTCAAAAATCCCGTTCTGGTGGTTTCCACAAGGTTGGATTTGAAGGCGGTCAGATGCCTATGTATCGTCGTTTGCCTAAACGCGGTTTCGTGTCTTTGACACGTCGTCACGTTGGTCAAATTACATTGAACGATTTAGCAAAAATCAATTTGCCAGAAGTGGACTTATTGGTATTGAAGGCACACGGCTTTGCTGGTGAGCAAATCAATGCAGTTAAGGTTATCAAGACTGGCGAACTCAAGATTGCTGTAACCCTCAAGGGTATTACAGCAACTGCCGGCGCAAAAGCAGCTATCGAAGCAGCCGGCGGCAAATTGGTTGAATTAGTTTAATAGGTCTTTTAGTAGATATGGCATTAGCACCTACCAATAACGCAAGCACTGCAGCAACAGGTGGTAAGTTTGGCGAATTACGCCAACGCTTAGTCTTTCTGGTGTTGGCTTTGCTCGTGTTCCGTTTGGGTGCTCATATTCCAGTCCCTGGAATCGATCCAGATCAATTGGCACAGTTGTTTTCTGGTCAAAAAGACGGCATCTTGGGAATGTTCAACTTGTTCTCTGGTGGCGCCTTATCTCGCTTCACGGTATTTGCTTTGGGAATCATGCCGTACATTTCTGCATCGATCATCATGCAGTTAATGACGATTGTTGTGCCTTCTCTAGAGTCTTTGAAAAAAGAAGGCCAAGCAGGTCAACGGAAGATTACTCAGTACACGCGCTACGGCACTGTATTCTTGGCTACATTCCAAGCATTAGGTATTTCCGTTGCTTTGCAGGCTCAACCAGGTTTAGTGATTAACCCAGGTTTGATGTTTGAATTGAATACAGTAGTTACTTTGGTAACAGGCACAATGTTCTTAATGTGGTTGGGTGAGCAAATTACTGAGCGTGGCTTGGGTAATGGTATCTCCATCATCATTTTTGGCGGTATTGTTTCTGGTTTACCAAATGCATTGGCAAGCTTGTTAGAGTTGGTACGTACTGGCTCAATGAATATTATTTCTGCTCTCTTGATCGTTGTGATCGTAGTAGCGGTAACTTATTTTGTGGTGTTTGTAGAGCGTGGTCAGCGCCGGATCTTGGTGAACTACGCCAAGCGTCAAGTTGGTAATAAGATTTACGGCGGCCAATCTTCTTACTTCCCATTGAAGTTAAACATGGCAGGTGTTATTCCTCCGATTTTTGCTTCATCGATTATTTTGTTCCCCGCAACGATTGCTGGCTGGTTTACATCAGGTGAGCCAACCAATATGTTCAGCAGAATTATTAAAGACTTAGCAGCGACTTTAGCTCCCGGTCAACCTGTGTACACCATTTTGTACGCAGCAGCGATTATTTTCTTCTGTTTCTTCTATACCGCATTGGTATTTAACAGCCGTGAAACTGCTGAGAACTTGAAGAAAAGTGGCGCATTTGTTCCTGGTATTCGTCCGGGCGACCAAACAGCGCGTTATATCGATAAGATCTTGGTGCGCTTAACTTTGGCCGGTGCAATTTATATGGTTTTGGTTTGCTTGTTGCCAGAATTCTTAGTATTGAAGTACAACGTGCCGTTCTATTTCGGCGGTACTTCATTGTTGATTATTGTTGTTGTTGCAATGGATTTCATGGCTCAAGTCCAGTCATTCGTGATGCAGCAGCAGTACGGCTCTTTGATGAAGAAAGCCAACTTTAAGATGGGCGCTTAACTGAATGTCTAAAGACGATGTAATTCAGATGGCGGGAGAAGTTGTAGAGAATTTGCCGAACGCGATGTTTCGCGTAAAGCTGGAAAACGGACATGTGGTTCTAGGGCACATTTCCGGAAAGATGCGGATGCATTACATCCGTATTTTGCCGGGAGACAAGGTGACGGTGGAGATGACTCCTTACGACCTAACGCGCGCCAGAATCATTTTCCGTGCGAAGTAAAGATTAAGAAGTACCAATTTTTTTAGAGGTGAGTTATGAAAGTTTTAGCATCCGTTAAGTGTATTTGCAGAAATTGCAAGATCATTAAGCGCAAACGCGTTGTTCGCGTGATCTGTTCTTCAGACGCACGTCATAAGCAGCGTCAAGGCTGATCTGGTTAATTAAGAGGAAATCTCATGGCACGTATCGCTGGGGTAAACATCCCAAATCATCAACATACTGTTATCGGTTTAACAGCTATTTTTGGCATTGGCACAACTCGTGCTAACAAAATTTGTCAAACCACAGGTGTTGCAATCAATAAAAAAGTTAAAGACCTTACTGACGCTGACTTGGAAAAGTTGCGTGATGAAGTAGGTAAGTTCATCACTGAAGGTGACCTTCGTCGTGAAGTAACTATGAGCATCAAGCGTTTGATGGACTTAGGTTGCTACCGTGGCGTACGTCATCGTAAGGGCTTGCCTGTACGTGGTCAACGTACTAAGACAAACGCTCGTACCCGTAAGGGCCCGCGTAAGTCTGGCGTGCAACTGAAGAAATAATCAAGAAAGTTTATTGACATGGCAAAACAACAATCCGCTTCCGCCGCTTCACAGCGCGCTCGTAAGAAGGTTAAAAAGAACGTTGCTGACGGTATTGCACACGTTCACGCTTCTTTTAATAACACCATTATTACGATCACTGATCGTCAAGGAAATGCGCTTTCATGGGCAACTTCTGGCGGCCAGGGTTTCAAGGGCTCACGTAAATCAACACCTTTTGCTGCTCAGGTAGCTGCAGAAGTTGCTGGTAAAGCAGCTGTTGAATGCGGCATCAAGAACTTGGAAGTTCAGATCAAAGGCCCAGGCCCAGGTCGTGAATCAGCAGTTCGTGCATTGAACTCATTAGGTATCAAGATCACTGAGATTCAAGACGTAACTCCAGTTCCACATAATGGTTGCCGTCCTCCTAAGCGTCGTCGTATTTAAGCTTGGAAGTTGGCAGTACAACAGTTTCAGTAGTTTTTTATTAAAGCCCACTGTTCGCCTGTTTTAAAAGGCGAACTCACCGTCGGTCGTAAGACTGCGGCAAAGAAAGGAAAGCATCGTGGCACGTTACTTAGGGCCTAAGGCCAAATTAGCACGTCGGGAAGGTACCGATTTATTTTTAAAGAGCGCACGTCGCGCCCTGTCAGACAAGTGCAAGTTAGATACTAAGCCTGGTCAACATGGCCGTACATCTGGCTCAAGAACATCTGATTACGGCAATCAATTGCGTGAAAAGCAAAAGGTTAAGCGTATGTACGGAATTTTGGAGCGTCAGTTCCGCCGTTACTTCGCCGAGGCTGAGCGTCGCAAGGGCAATACTGGCTCTACTTTGCTTCAGTTGTTGGAATCACGCCTGGATAACGTTGTTTATCGTATGGGCTTTGGTTCTACCCGTGCTGAAGCACGTCAGTTGGTTTCTCACTGTGCGATTTTGCTCAATGGTAGCCCTGTCAATATTCCATCAATTCAGGTTAAGCCTGGTGATGTAGTTGCGATTCGTGAAAAAGCGAAGAAGCAAGCGCGTATTACAGAATCACTCAATTTGGTTGGACAAATGGCAGCTGTTACTTGGGTTTCAGTTGACGCAGCTAAGCTCGAGGGAACATTTAAGCAAGTGCCTGACCGTGAAGATATTAGTGGTGAAATTAATGAAAGTTTGATCGTCGAATTGTATTCACGCTAATTAGGCACTCTCAAGGAAAAAATATGCAAACAAATTTGCTCAAGCCAAAGATTATTTCTGTTGAAGCGCTTACCGCCAACCAAGCTAAGGTTGTTATGGAGCCGTTCGAGCGTGGCTATGGCCACACACTCGGAAATGCATTACGTCGCGTACTCTTGTCCTCGATGGTTGGTTATGCGCCAACTGAAGTAGCTATTGCCGGTGTTGTTCATGAGTACTCCACATTGGATGGAGTTCAAGAGGACGTAGTAAACCTCTTGTTGAACCTCAAAGGTATCGTATTTAAATTGCAGTCACGTGATGAAGTTACTATCAATTTGCGTAAAGAAGGCCCAGGCGTTGTTACAGCAAAAGATATCGACTTGCCACATGATGTAGAAATCATGAACCCTGATCATGTGATCGCTCACTTGTCAGCTGGTGGTAAGTTGGACATGCAGATCAAGGTTGAAAAAGGCCGTGGTTATGTACCTGGTAACGTTCGTCAGTACAGCGACGAAGCTACTAAGATCATTGGTCGTATTGTGTTGGATGCCTCATTCAGCCCTGTAAGTCGTGTTAGCTATGCTGTTGAGTCTGCTCGTGTTGAGCAACGTACCGACCTCGATCGTTTAGTAATGACGATTGAAACTAACGGTGTGTTGTCTCCTGAAGAAGCAATTCGTCAAGCAGCTAGCATCTTGGTTGATCAATTGGTTGTATTCGCGGCTCTTGAGAGCAGCGAAGTTTCTGGTGATTTAGCACCAAGCCGCTCAACAATGGTTGATCCAATGTTGATGCGTCCGGTTGATGATCTCGAGCTCACAGTTCGCTCTGCAAACTGCTTGAAGGCTGAGAACATTTACTACATCGGTGACTTGATTCAACGTACTGAGAATGAATTGTTGAAGACGCCTAATCTGGGTCGCAAATCTTTGAATGAAATCAAAGATGTATTGGCTGCTCGTGGCTTAAGTCTTGGCATGAAACTCGAAAGCTGGCCTCCAGCGAACCTCGAGAAATAATTAGAAAGGAAGCATCATGCGTCACGGAAACGGCTTACGCAAACTAAACAGAACATCATCACATCGCCTAGCGATGCTGCGCAACATGTCCAATTCACTTTTGGAGCACGAAGTCATTAAAACGACTTTGCCAAAAGCAAAAGAATTGCGCATGGTTGTTGAGCCATTGATTACCTTAGGTAAAAAAGACAACTTAGCAAACCGTCGCTTAGCATTCAATCGCACACGTGATCGCGATATCGTAGCTAAACTCTTCACAGAGCTCGGCCCACGTTACGCAACACGTCCAGGTGGCTACCTTCGTATTTTGAAGTTTGGCTTCCGTCATGGCGACAATGCACCAATGGCTTTGGTTGAGTTGGTAGATCGCCCAGAAGTTGAAGAAACAGCAGTAACTGAAGAGGCTTAAGTCTCGGTGTTACGGTAAAAAGCCAGGCTTCGGTCTGGCTTTTTTCATTTATCAGGTTATAAATACACAATGTCTGAAAACTCTCCAGCCAATTCCAGTAAGCTTTTGGTAGTGCTTACGAGTCTTCCCAATCTGGAGGCTGCCACAGCCTTGGCAAGAGCCTTGGTGGAGAGAAAATTCGCCGCTTGTGTGCAGCTTACAAACGGCATTCAATCGATTTATCGCTGGGAGGGTAAAGTTTGCGAGGAGCATGAAGTATTGCTTTCTGCAAAAACGACTGAATCAAAGTGGTCTGAAATTTCAGCCTTTATTCAAAGCGCGCATCCTTATGACTTACCAGAAATATTGGCCTTTTTTCCAGAGCAATATGAAAAGCAATACGGCAAGTGGGTACAGTCTGAGGTAAATTCGAAGTCATGAGAATGCATTCCTTTGTAGCAAAGATCTTTGCCCTATTTTTATTCCTGTCCGCGCAAGTTTTTGCTGCGCCGGATTTCTTGCCCCCAGAGAAAGCGTTCCGAGTGGAGGCTACTTGGTTGGAAAATTCCAATCAAGTGGAGCTGGAATTTTTGCCTACTAAAGGCTATTACATCTATCAAGAATCTTTAAAGTTTCAAGCGGGCACGCAGGCCGAGAAGCTAATCAATATAAGGCCTTCATTGCCAACGGGTGTGGTGAAGTTTGATGAGACTTTTCAGAAAAAACTGCAAGTTTATAAAGAATCCTTCCTAGTACTTTTAGATATAAAGCCTGCCGATGGCAAGCCGATCCATGCAGCTGTAACACTGCAAGGTTGCGCGGAAGCAGGCATTTGCTATCCACCTATGACCCTGAAATTTTTACTCGCAGGTCCCGGGGTTAAAGTAGCCCCTATTCCAGATGCTTTAGATGGCATGCCTTTATCTAGCCCCCAGGCTAGTGGCGAATTCAGCTTGGCTGATTTATGGCGTGAGCGTGATGACGTCAATGCTATTGCTCGCTTTTTAGAAAGCACTTCAACTGCTTATTTATTGCTAGCTTTCTTTGTATTGGGGCTTGCGCTCGCTTTTACACCCTGCGTCCTTCCCATGTTGCCTATTTTGTCGAGCGTTATCTTTGGCACTCAAGACGGTAAGGCTGTAACCAAGGGGCGTGCCAGCATCTTAGCGCTGGCCTATGTTTTTGGTATGGCATTGGTATACGCCTTGGCAGGAGTGCTTATGGCAGCCCTTGGTGGGAGCGTACAGCGGGCTTTGCAGAGTCCCTTCGCATTAGCTGCTTTTGCCCTATTACTTTTAGCCCTTTCAGGCAGTTTATTTGGCTTATATGACCTTCGGTTGCCGCAATCATGGCATCACCATGTAGATCGGTTGGCAGGGCGTCAAAAGGGCGGCAATGTGTTTGGCGCTTTTGCTTTGGGGGGTATTTCTACTTTAGTGGCCAGCCCCTGTATTACTGCGCCCCTAGCGGGCGTTTTGGCCTTTATTGCGCAAACCGGCTCTATGAGCCTAGGCGCAGGACTCCTTTTTGTAATGGCCCTAGGAATGGGTTTGCCACTATTTTTTATTGCGATTGAGGCCCGTATTCTGATTCCATCCACGGGTATTTGGATGGTTTATTTGCAGCGTACCTTGGGAGTTCTTCTGGTCGCCACGGCAGTATGGATTGCCTCGCCATTGATCCAGAAAAATGATCTTGCGGGAACCACAAAAACAGTCAATGGCCAGAGTATTCATCAAGTAGGTGATTTATCTTTTGTGGTGATTCATTCGCCTGCGGAGTTGGATGCGCAATTAAGCAAAGCCAAAGAGGAGAAGAAAGCGGTCCTCCTAGATTTTTATGCGGACTGGTGTATTAGCTGTAAGGAGATGGAAGTAAGTACCTTTACAAATCCAGAGGTAAGTAAAGAGCTAAAACAGTTTGTCTTATTGCAAGCGGACGTTACTGCAAACAGCCCGGAGAACCAGGTATTACTGAAGCGCTTCGGTTTATTTGGTCCCCCAGGAATTCTGATCTTTAATCAAAATTCAGAAGAGCTAAAAGACCAACGTGTGATTGGCTACATGCCACCCCAGCGTTTTATTGAACGATTAAAACAAGCAGCAAGCACTCAATAAAAAATCAAATTTGTTTTTTATTTGCCTGCTGCGTTTCTTTTAAGTAGGCGCGCTGCTTCGAGTGCAAAGTAAGTCAAAATACCATCAGCACCTGCGCGTTTAAATGCGAGCAGCGATTCCATCATCACAGCATCGTGATCTAGCCAGCCATTTTGTGCGGCAGCCTTGAGCATGGCATATTCACCGCTTACTTGATAGGCATAGGTGGGGTAGTCAAACTCTTCACGGACGCGACGCACGATATCCAAATAAGGCATACCGGGCTTCACCATGACCATATCTGCTCCTTCGCTGATATCAAGAGCAACCTCCCGCAAAGCCTCGTCGCTATTGGCGCAATCCATTTGATATGTTTTTTTATCGGCCTTACCTAGGTTTTTTGCAGAACCAACTGCATCTCTAAAGGGGCCATAAAAGGCAGAGGCATATTTAGCTGAGTAAGCCATGATTCGGGTGTGAATTAAATTCTTTTGCTCGAGCGCTTCACGAATTTTTCCGATGCGCCCATCCATCATGTCTGATGGTGCAACAATATCAACACCAGCTTCTGCTTGTGTGAGCGCTTGCTGAACTAAGATCGCGGTTGTTTCATCATTCAGAATACGACCTTGCTCATCGAGCACGCCATCTTGACCATGGCTTGTATATGGATCAAGTGCTACATCAGTCATGATGCCTAAATTGGGGAAACGTTTTTTGAGTTCGCGAACAGCCGTAGGAATAAGCCCTTTTGGATTAAAGGCCTCCTTGCCATCGGGCGTTTTTAACGCCGCATCAATGACAGGAAAAAGCGCAAGTACCGGAATGCCTAAATCTACACATTCTTGAGCGACCGACATGAGTAAGTCTAATGAAAGGCGGTTAACACCAGGCATAGAGGCAACTGCTTCGGATTTGCCTTGACCTTCAAGTAGAAAGACGGGGTAGATTAAATCATTGGCCGAAACATTGTTCTCTTGCATGAGGCGACGTGACCAATCATCACGACGCATGCGGCGAGGACGATGTCCAGGAAAATTAAGCAATGAGTTAGCTGGTGATTTCATCTTCATGAGTTTCTGCTTCAAATAGCCATTTAATAATTAAATTATCTGCCTCTTCTAGGCCAATCCGTTTGGTGCTTGAAAATAATTGTGCCGTAAGTTGCTTGGAGTCACCTGTTCCATCCGGTAGGGCTGGGTCATACTGCTGCAGTCGCTTAGTGACCGCCTCAAGAGCATGCTTACACTCGCTTTTATTCAATTTGTCGCACTTACTCAGCAAAACATGAATTGGTTTGCCGGTAGGTACAAACCATTGAATCATTTGCTCATCCAGGTCGGTTATTCCGCGTCTAGAGTCCACAATCAGGATCATGCCTACTAACTGCTCCCGCTCTTGTAGATAGTCACTTAGAAGGGCATTCCAGTGGTATTTGGTCTCGTGATTGACTGCTGCATAACCATAGCCTGGTAAGTCAACCAAATAAGCCAGCAGGTCATCTTTTGCAAAAACACCGAAATAGTTGATATGTTGGGTGCGTCCAGGCGTTTTACTGGCAAAAGCTAGCCTTTTTTGGTTGCAAAGGATGTTAAGGGCGCTAGATTTGCCCGCATTTGAGCGGCCGGCGAAGGCCACCTCTCGCAGCGGGGTGGCAGGCAGACAATGGGTGTCATTGACTGTAGTGGCGAATCGGGCTTGAAAGAGTTTAGACATGTCCAGAAGCTATTGTAAAATCACGCAAAATCATGAAATATCTCATGGTGTTGGGTAAAAGGTTGTAAATGCAGGGCCCAAACACTTTTAGGAATTTTTGCCAAGGTAAACATAATGCGTCAAACCTCTCAAATCTCCAAATTAACTAGCTTACGGGCTGGTTTTGCGGTTCTCTCCATTTTCGCTCTGATCGGCGTATCTGGTGCAGCTTTTGCTGCCGATGCTGCTCCTATGGCAGCCGCTCCAGAAGCTAAAGCAGAAGTTCCAGGTAAGCCTAAGGTTGATCCGGCCGCGGGTGAAGCACTGTATTCAAATGGCGATGCAACTCGTGGCGTAACCGCCTGTATCACTTGCCATGGCCCTAAAGGTCAAAGTGCGATTGGTACATGGCCAAAGCTTTCCGCACAGCATGCTGCGTACCTCACAAAGCAGTTGAAAAACTTTAAAGAAGGCACTCGCGCAAATCCAATCATGATGGGTATGGCAGCTACTTTGACTCAAGAAGATATGCAAAATATCTCCGCTTTTTTATCTAAGCAGCCAATCTCCCAGGGTGTTGCTCAAGATAAAGAAACAATCGCATTAGGCCAAAGTATTTATCGTGGCGGTATTGCAGCAAAAGGCGTTCCAGCTTGTGCTGCCTGCCACAGCCCAACAGGCGCTGGTATTCCTGCTCAGTACCCGCTCCTAGGTGGTCAATGGGCTGAATACAGTAATGCCCAGTTGCTAGCGTTCCGTGAAGGCGTGCGCACCAACAGTAGTCAAATGACAACGATTGCTTCAAAGCTTTCGGATAAAGAAATGAAAGCGGTGGCCGATTACATCGCAGGTTTGCATTAATAAGCTAAAGCATTAAAACAAAAAACCCCGCTACTTCAGCGGGGTTTTTTATTGTCTAAAACTTTTGCGGATTATTAATTTGGCAAAACTGTTTCCGATGAAAACAAGTCAGTAGTTTTTTCACGGGCACGAATCACGTAAGCATTTTTTCCGTCAACCATAATCTCTGCGGGTTTAGGGCGTGTGTTGTAGTTGGACGCCATTACAAAACCATAAGCGCCAGCAGACAGAATAGCCAGAAGGTCACCCTCTTCTACTGCAAGATGGCGATCTCTTCCCAGCCAGTCGCCAGATTCGCAAACAGGACCAACGATGTCATAGGTCAATGCTTTTGCTACCTTCTTTTGTACGGGCACTATTCCATGATGTGCTTCATATAGGGCGGGGCGCATCAGTTCGGTCATAGCGGCATCAACAATGCAGAAGTTCTTTTCAGCGCCAGGCTTTAAATACTCCACGGTGGTTAGTAACACGCCAGCATTGCCCACCAATGATCTGCCTGGCTCAAGCACAACGTCTAGGTGACCAAAACCACGCTCAGCCACTCGATTCAACAGGGTGTTCGTAAAGTCAGTAATGTCTGGCGGAGTTTCATCGCTATAAGAAATGCCAAGACCACCACCGAGATCAAGATGGTGAATGACAATGCCTTCCTTCTTTAACTGCGCGACAAGATCTAAGACTTTATCCAGCGCGTCTAAATAGGGGGCGGTAGTAGTGATCTGTGAACCAATATGACAATCAATACCCACAACATCAATTTGAGAGAGTTGCGATGCTTCGCGATAGGTTTTTAAAACCTCGTGATAGGCGATACCAAATTTATTGCCCTTAAGTCCAGTAGAAATATAGGGATGGGTTTGTGCATCTACATCAGGATTAACACGCAAAGAAATTGGGGCGCGGCAATTGAGTTCAGTGGCTACGCGATTAATTTTGTGTAGTTCAGCAATCGATTCTACGTTGATGCATTTGACGCCAGCCTTGAGGGCAGTGGCGATCTCGGCGGCAGATTTACCTACGCCGGCAAATACCAAGCTCTTTGGATCTGCGCCAATTGCTAATGCACGAGCTAACTCACCGCCACTCACTAAGTCGAATCCGGCGCCCAGTTTTTTAAAGCAATCAATCACCGCTAAATTGCTATTGGCTTTCATGGCGTAGTGCACGCGAGCACGACGTTTACCACTGCCATCAACACAGGCCTTATCGTAGGCCTGGTAGGCTTCAGTCAATGCTTTTTTGCTATAGATATACAGCGGCGTACCAAATGCTTGTGCTAAATCTGCGAGCGGAATTTCTTCGGCGTACCAATTGCCATCGCGTTCAGTAAACCCAGATAACTTAGGAAGGGGAATTGCTTTGCTTGTCATTACTTGGCCGATGAAGAGTTGCTTGGGCTAGCAGAGGTTTGAGGTGGGTATAGCTTGCCTTTGGGTTCTGGCTCTGAAGGAGCAGGCGGAACTGGCGGCACATTTGGCATATATAGAGGTCCCCTTACCCCACACCCAAAAAGGGATATTAGAAGGCTAAAGCAGAGGGTTCTATTAAGAATCGCTATCATGAATGTCTCTAAAACGAATGATTGAATATAGCATGCAGGACTCCGGTATGAATCCAAATAATCCAGGCGTAGAAACCATTGATGACAAGCAGTTTTATCAGCTAGGAAGCAATTTATTGCAATCTATAGAGGTGGCATTGGAGGCTGCTGATGATGCGTTGGATCTCGACTTGGATATCGAGCGCCAGGGTGGGAATGTGATCAATATTCGTTTTAAGGATAAAAGTGTCATTGTGATCAATACCCAACCACCTTTGCATGAGATTTGGGTTGCTGCCAAATCTGGCGGTTATCACTATCGCTGGGCTGGCACGATGGCACAACCCTTGTGGCTGGATACCAAGACAGGGAAAGAGTTATTGAGCGACTTGACTGAGTTTGCGAGCGCTCAAGCTGGTCAAGCACTCAAAATTGGCTTGATTTAAGCTGCGCCAGTAGCACTTAGAGTTTCAATCACTTGCGCATCCGCTACGCTTTTAATCTGGGCTTTACCAATTTTTTCTAAAACGACGTAACGGATTTGCCCGCCCTCAGTTTTTTTATCAACTTGCATGAGCTCCATATAGCGCCCCGCACCAAACTTTGGCGGTGTAATGGGTAAATTCATAGATTGGATGATTTTGGTGAGGCGCTGAACATCAGCGTCGCTAATGTAATTGAGTCGACGCGATAGATCTGCTCCCATCACCATGCCGCATCCAACAGCTTCACCATGTAACCATTCTCCGTAGCCCATACCCGCTTCAATTGCGTGACCAAAGGTATGACCAAAATTGAGAGTTGCACGGATACCGCCCTCTCTTTCATCGGCAGAAACCACTGCCGATTTAATTTCACAGGAACGTAAAACGGCATGCCCCATTGCTTCTGTGTCGCAGGCAAGCAGTGGGGCTGCATTGGATTCAATCCATTCTAAGAATTGGGCATCGGCAATAGCACCATGCTTTACAACTTCAGCAAGACCAGCAGACAGCTCTCTCGGAGGTAGAGTCTTTAAAGTATTTAGATCGGCAATCACAGCGGCCGGCTGATGAAAGGCGCCAATCATATTTTTACCTAGCGGATGATTGATACCAGTCTTGCCCCCAACGGAAGAGTCCACCTGAGCAAGCAAGGTAGTGGGAACTTGGATAAAGCGAATGCCGCGCATAAAGCTAGCGGCAGCAAATCCAGTCATATCGCCTATTACGCCACCACCCAAAGCAACCAACATGGTATGGCGATCAGCGCCAAATTTTAAAAGGTCATCAAAAATCAACTGCAGATTTTTCCAGTCTTTATATGACTCGCCATCAGGTAGAACAATTGTTCTAACAGGCTTCCCAAAAGTGCTGAGCGTTTCAGTCAGGCGCTCGGCATAGAGAGGAGCAACCGTAGTGTTACTTACGATGTAAATAGAAGTTGCTTTTTCGCAGGCCTTAAATAAGCTTGCTTGATCAATCAGATCTTTGCCAATATAAATTGGGTAACTGCGATTGCCAAGATCAACTTCAAGTGTTTTCATCATAGTGCCAATGTATTTAAGCGGAAAGTTCAAGCTGCATGATTAAGGTGTTGACTAGTTGATTAACGCTGGGCTTGCCAGTCTCAATCACATGGTCAGCGATTTGACGATACAAAGGATCGCGAACGGCATACAGGTTTTCTAAAATCTTTTTGGCATCCCCATTTTTTAATAAGGGGCGACCCTCGCCACCTTTGGTGCGATGCCAAAGTTCAATTGGGTTTGCGTGAAGATAAATCACGGTGCCACCTTCACTTAATGCCTGCCGATTTTCTGGTGAGAGAACAGCGCCACCGCCGGTTGCCAAAATAATATCTTGCTCGGCAGTAATTTCACGGATGGCTTGCGTCTCTCTTTTGCGAAATCCTTCCTCACCTTCCATTTCAAAGATGACCGGGATTTTTACGCCACAGCGCTCTTCAATGACATGGTCGGCATCTAGAAAGCGACGACCTAATTTTTTTGCCAAGACTTTACCGACGGTCGACTTCCCAGCGCCCATGAGGCCGATTAGAAAGATATTGTTTGTCGAGGAGTTCACCCTCCGATTTTATTAGGGTTTGTCGAGAACGGTCGGAGTTAAAAAGACAAGTAGCTCGGTTTTATCTTGTAATTTAGATTTATGGCGAAAAAAATGACCAATGAGGGGTATATCGCCTAAGAGTGGGATTTTGACTTCGTCTTCCCGTTCGGTAGTTTGGAAAATGCCGCCAATGATGGCTGTCCCGCCATTTTCAACGGTGACCTCTGAGCTCAGGCTTTTGGTGTCAATGGCATATCCCTGTTCTGTTTTCATGCCTACAGTGTCCTTATTAATGCCCACTAGCATTGATATCTTTCCGTCTGGATGGATTTTTGGCAAAACCTCTAGACGAAGGTTTGCCTTTCTAAATTGCAACTTGCTGCCATTTTGATTCGAGGTTTGATAGGGCAGTTCTGTGCCTTGCTCAATGGTTGCCTTTACTTGGTCGCCAGTCATGATGCGAGGGTTGGAAAGAATCTTTCCCTGACCTTCAGATTCAAGCGCAGATAGTTCTGCCTGCAGAATACGGCTCCCATTTCTGGAGACTAAGGTTGCGGCCATGGTTGCTGGATTAAAACCACTCAAACCAGCGCCACCCAGATCCATGCTGCCAATCAATTTTTGATCTGCTTTATCCCCAACACCATTAGCTTGATATCCCAGCTTGACCCCTAGCTCACGGGCAAAGCGTTCATCAGCCTCAACTATTCGAGCTTCTATGAGGATTTGCCTTGGACTATTAATGTGGTCTCCACCAAAAGGAAGGGCGGCATCTTCACGCCGGAACTTCTGAAAGGCTTGGATTTCTGCGTGAGGCCCAATCCAGTAGATTTCTCCGTTGCGCACCAGTCTTAAGCCGCGGCTCGCCAGAATGGAGTGAAGGGCTGTTTGCCAGGGTGTATTTCTAAGGTCTATAGAGATCTTCCCCTTAATGGATTCGCTTAATAAGAAATTGGTATTACCCAATTTCGCCATAGTTTCTAAAAGTTCAGTTAATTCAATATCGGTAAATTGCAGGCTAATAGGGGTCATGAAATGATTTTGTGAGGGCGTATTACTCATTGCTGTATTGCTGGATAAAAGCATCAATACAGCTAACCAACAGGTGAGCAGTTTGAAGTATTTCTGGGGGTTATTTAGGCTGAGCTTCATTCGCTTTTTGAAGCCCTCAGAACCACAGATTTGCCTTGGGGATGCATTAGGGTCACTAGTGATTTTTCGATAGAACTTAGGCGCCATTCCCCTAAAACCTGCGCCCCCTTCTCAAAGGCAAGATGGCTTTTCCCTGTATGAAAATAGGCTTGCTGGGCATTGCCTATTTGGGACGTGCCAAGGTAGCGCCAGCGGTGTAGCTCCGACTCATGGGTTGGTGCTTGCGGCCTGTTCGGGGCTCTTGTTTCAGTCTTTCTTTCATTTAAAGAGTGAATACTTACTTCTATTTCATCAATTGCTAGATATAGCTCATCCTGATTTTGGTTAATTTGATCGCGCGTTAATAGTATCTCTTTTTTCAATTCCAAAAGCTGTTGTTGGGATGCCTCCAAAGCATCTTGGGATTGCTTATTCAGTGAGGTGTAGGTCACAAAAAATCCCATAATTGCTGCCAGCAAGACGCCAATCAAGGCGATTGGAAGTGCAATTCCTTGGAGTGAATTGCGGATCTGAATAGGATTTAAGGACTCCGTAAAGGGATTGCTTTTGCCTTCGCTTGGAGCTCTATGGGGTGCGCCTTGTTGGGGAGGGGGCTTGCGTATTCCATGGGGGTCGGGGATGGCTGGATCATCGCCGAGATCACTCAGAATTTCATCAAAAGATTGGCTGGAAATATGGCGCGCAGGCATTCCCATATTCTTCTGTTTTGGGTGCTGAAAATCCATCAGCCTAGATTGAACCCACCGTCAGAAATTAGATCTTGTCTATGGGCCGGACGGGGGTTTTGGAGCTTTTAAGGAATTTGCCTAAGCGCCCTATAATTTGGACATATGGCCTTACCTCCAAAAGACAAGCCGCCGCTGAATCAGCGCCCCATTCGTCCATCCGATAGACGCCCTCGGAATTCACGAGTTGAGCCTGGCTTGCCAAGAAATTCATTAGGAAGTCCTCTAATAAAGGCTTTACTCATTGTTGCCGCTGTAGGCGCGATAGCCCTATCACTGCTCCTTGGTTATGCTTTTTTAATTGCCAAGCCGAATTTGCCAAAAATTTCCGCTTTAACTGATTACAACCCAAAAACACCTCTGCGGATTTACACCGCCGACAAGGTATTGATTGGTGAGTTTGGTGAAGAGCGTCGCAAAGTCATCCCGCTAAATCAAATTCCGATGGCAATGCGAAACGCCGTTATTGCTACAGAGGACGATCGTTTCTATTCCCATGGCGGGGTTGACTACGTTGGGGTTCTTAGAGCGGGGGTTGCCAATCTCCGCGGACATTTGGCTCAGGGCGCTTCAACCATCACAATGCAGGTGGCAAGAAATTTCTTCTTAAGTAACGAGAAGACATTTAGCCGCAAGATTTACGAAATTCTTTTGGCGTGGGAGATTGAATCTCAACTGACTAAAGACAAGATTTTAGAGATTTATATGAACCAAATTTTCTTGGGTCAAAGAGCTTTTGGTTTCTCAAGCGCAGCGCAAATTTACTTTGGCATTGAATTGAAGGACATCAGCATTGCTCAAGCCGCAATGCTGGCTGGACTGCCTAAGGCGCCTTCGGCTTATAACCCAGTGACTAACTACCGCCGCGCCAAGATTCGTCAAGAGTACATTCTTCAGCGCATGCGCGATCTGGGTTACATCACGCCAGAGGAATACCAAAAAGCGATGATTGAAGAATTGCATATTCGCGGCTTGGGCAATGAGTTCGCGGTTCGCGCTGACTTCCCCGCTGAAATGGTTCGTCAATTACTTTTCACGCAGTATGGCGAGGCAATCTATTCACAAGGGATCGAAGTCTATACGACCATCTTGAAGGCCGATCAAGATGCCGCTTACAAAGCAGTGCGACGTGGAATTTTTGAATACGATTTACGGCATGCTTATCGTGGCCCAGAGGGTTTTATCGATCTTCCTGAAGACTCTGTGAAACGCCAGCGCGCGATTGACGAGGCATTACTTGCTTACCCGCAGTTAGATGATTTGCAGTCTGGTGTCGTGCTCGATGTGAAGCCAAAAGAAATGCAAGTCATGATTTCGACTGGTGACACCATCACTATTAAAGGTGAAGGCATGAAGTTGGCGGCTGCCTCTATTACTGATAGTACTCAGCCCAAAAAACGCTTACGCCCAGGTGCTATAGTTCGTTTGTTATCGGATGGGGGAGTCTGGAAGTTGGCTCAACTCCCGCAAGTTGAAGCTGCTTTTGTCTCCATGAATGCAGAGACCGGTGCAATTTTGTCCTTAGTAGGCGGCTTTGATTTCCGTCGTAATCAGTTCAATCACGTGACGCAAGCATTGCGTCAGCCCGGTTCCTCATTCAAGCCTTTTATCTATGCTGCCGCCATTGAAAAAGGCTTTACCCCAAGCACGATGGTGAACGATGCACCTTTATCCATTGGCGGTATGGAGACTGGTAGTCAGGCTTGGGAGCCAAAAAACTACGATGGTAAATACGACGGCATGATGCGCTTGCGCAATGCCTTGGCAAAATCAAAGAACTTAGTCTCGGTTCGCATTATTCGCGCCATCGGCCCTTCTTATGCGCAAGAATATATTCAGCGTTTTGGCTTTGAGCCAGAAAAGCACCCCCCTTACTTAACAATGGCTTTGGGCGCGGGTTCTGTAACGCCGTTGCAGATGGCCTCTGCTTATAGTGTGTTTGCCAATGGCGGTTATCGTGTAGATCCATTCTTGATTGACAAGATGGTGGACTCTAAAGGCACCGTCATGTTCGAAGCAAAGCCTACGCATGCGGGTGAAGATGCGCCTCGTGTATTGGATGCGCGCACTGCATTTGTGATGGATAGCATGCTGCAAGAAGTCACCAAGACGGGTACTGCAGCCTCTGCGCGTGGTAAGTTGGGGCGAAGCGACATTGCAGGTAAAACAGGTACAACGAATGATTCGCACGATGCCTGGTTTGCTGGCTATAACCCTAAGGTAGTTGCGATTGCATGGATTGGCTTTGATAAGCCTGCGAGTTTGGGGGATCGAGAGACTGGTGGCGGACTTGCTTTGCCAATGTGGATTTCTTATATGGCGACTGCGTTAAAAGATAGCCCTCAGATCTCCCGCGAAGTGCCAAGCGGCGTAACGCAAGTTGATGGTGACTGGTTTATCCCGGACTTCTCTACTAACGGCGGTGTGCGCGAACTGCAATAGTTCGTTTTCAACATGGCACGGCAAGCTCGCACAGTAATACCAGGCCAAGCAATGCATGTGATGGTCCGCGGCAATAATCGTGAAACCATTTTCTTTGCCGATGAAGATCGTCGTACTTATCTAGAGTGGTTGCGTGAAGCAGCGAGGCAGTTTGGTTGTGCTGTGCATGCGTTTGCTTTAATGCCTAACCATGTGCATTTGCTCATGACTCCCCAAAGCGAAGATTCGCTTGCTAAAACAATGCAGTCTCTTGGCCGTCGTTATGCCCAGTACTTCAATCAACAGCACCGCCGCTCTGGAACTATTTGGGAGGGGCGCTATCGCTCGTCTTTGATTGACCCGGATTATTTTTTACGCTGCCAGCGTTATATAGAGCTCAATCCGGTGAGATCTGGATATGAATCCACCCCCCAAAGCTCTACATGGACGAGTTTTGTAACCCACGTTGGTGGTAATGCAGAGCCTTGGTTGGTAGATCATCAGCATTTTTGGAGGTTGGGTAATACCCCTTTTGAGAGGCAGATGAGCTGGTCGAACTTTGTAAAAGAGGGCGCACCTCACTGGGAAGACCGCCAAATCACAGAATCTCTATTGCGATCCAAACCTTGGGTCAGTGATATTTATGCCAAAAAGCTCTTTAAAGACGCTCCAGAGCTTGCATTAATTCGCCACCGTGGGCGCCCTAGAAAAATTAATTCTTTAAATTCAATTACTTAGGTAATTAATAGTTTCCCTATACTTCAAATAGGGTATTGAATATTACGACTCTGTCCCCATATACAAAATTCATATTGGTGCGACATCTAAATAAATGTGACAGACTCATTTTATTTCTATTGCATCGGTGTGGGTATTCACCTATATTGGATCCTCCAAAAGTAATTAGGCCTTTGTCGCCCCTCGGAAATACTATGACTACAAAATTAAATACAGATCTTCGCCCTATCGCTCAAGGTTTATATGACCCTAGTAATGAGCATGACGCTTGCGGCGTAGGATTCGTTGCACATATCAAAGGTAAGAAATCTCATGAGATCGTTTCTCAGGGTTTACAGATTCTTGAGAATCTAGATCACCGGGGAGCGGTAGGTGCCGATCCTCTAATGGGTGATGGTGCCGGTATCTTGATTCAGATTCCAGATACTTTGTATCGCGAAGAAATGGCAAAGCAAGGCGTGACCTTGCCACCCTTAGGTGAGTATGGCGTTGGCATGATTTTCTTGCCGAAAGAGCATGCTTCACGTTTAGCTTGCGAACAAGAATTAGAGCGCACTGTTCGTCTAGAAGGTCAGGTAGTCTTAGGTTGGAGAGATGTTCCGGTAGATGTGAAATTACCGATGTCACCAACAGTGCAAATGACCGAGCCATTTATCCGTCAAATTTTTATTGGCCGTGGCCGCGACATCATGACAACCGATGCGCTCGAGCGTAAGTTGTATGTGATTCGTAAAACAGCAAGTCATGCAATTCAAGATTTGCATTTGAAGCACGGTAAAGAATATTTCGTTGCATCAATGTCCGCTAGAACCATTGTTTACAAGGGTTTGCTGTTGGCGAATCAAGTCGGTGCTTATTACCAAGACTTGCAAGACAAGCGCACTGTATCCGCGCTTGCTTTAGTGCATCAACGTTTCTCTACTAATACTTTCCCTGCATGGGAATTAGCGCATCCGTATCGCATGATTGCGCACAATGGTGAGATCAACACTGTTAAAGGTAACGTCAATTGGGTCAATGCACGTGAGGGCGCGATTAGCTCCCCAGTGCTTGGCGATGATTTGCAAAAACTCTGGCCATTGATTTACCCAGGTCAGTCAGACACTGCGTGCTTTGATAACTGCTTGGAGTTGCTGGTGATGTCTGGCTACCCATTAGCTCAAGCCATGATGATGATGATTCCTGAGGCATGGGAACAGCATGCATTGATGGATGACAATCGTCGTGCCTTCTACGAATATCACGCGGCAATGATGGAGCCATGGGATGGACCTGCGGCGATGGCATTTACTGATGGTCGTCAAATTGGCGCAACCTTGGACCGCAATGGTTTGCGTCCAGCACGTTATTACGTAACCGACGATGACTTGGTCATCATGGGCTCTGAAGCAGGTGTGTTGCCGATTCCTGAAAGCAAGATCGTTCAAAAATGGCGTTTGCAGCCAGGCAAGATGTTTATGATCGACATGGAGCAAGGTCGCATCATTGATGACGTTGAACTGAAGAATGCCGTTTCTAAAGCCAAGCCATATAAGAGCTGGATCGATGCGGTTCGTGTGAAGTTAGATGAAGTCGATGCCAGCAAGGCAGACTTAATTGACGAGAAAACGACTATTCGTCCAGCAGCTAAATTATTAGACCGTCAACAGGCATTTGGTTATACGCAAGAAGACATTAAATTCTTGATGGCTCCAATGGCCATGAATGGTGAAGAAGCTATTGGTTCAATGGGTAATGACAGCCCATTGGCTGTTCTTTCCAATAAGGACAAGCCTCTCTATAACTACTTTAAGCAATTATTTGCACAGGTGACTAATCCTCCAATCGACTCTATTCGCGAGAATATGGTGATGTCTTTAGTTTCTTTTATTGGGCCCAAGCCTAATCTATTAGATACCAATAACATTAACCCGCCAATGCGTTTAGAAGTTAGTCAGCCAATTTTGGATTTTGATGACATCACCAAGATTCGCCACATTGGTCACTACACTAACGGCAAGTTCCGCTCTTACGAATTGGATATTTGCTATCCAGCGTCATGGGGCAAAGCTGGCATTGAAGCTCGCTTAGCTTCTTTGTGTGCTGAAGCTGCAGATGCCGTACGTTCTGGCTACAACATTTTGATCGTGAGCGATCGTCAGGTTGACGAGAAGCATGTCGCCATTCCGGCTTTGTTGGCAACTTCTGCTATCCATCAGCATTTGGTGCAAAAAGGTTTGCGCACCAGCGTTGGCTTAGTAGTTGAAACTGGCAGTGCACGTGAGACTCATCACTTTGCACTCTTGGCTGGTTATGGTGCAGAAGCCATTCATCCATACCTCGCTATGGAAACGTTGGCTGAAATGGCTAAAGGATTGTCTGGAGATTTATCTGCTGAAAAAGCAGTGAAGAACTTTGTAAAAGCTGTAGGCAAGGGTCTGCAAAAGGTCATGTCCAAAATGGGCATCTCCACTTACATGTCCTACACCGGTTCACAGATTTTTGAAGCGATTGGTTTAAATCACGACATCATTGATCAGTACTTCAAAGGCACCCCATCAAATGTGGGTGGTATCGGGGTATTTGAGGTGGCTGAAGAAGCTTTACGTATGCATACAGCTGCATTTGGTAACGATCCAGTTTTAACCAATATGCTTGATGCTGGTGGCGAATATGCTTTCCGTATTCGTGGCGAGAATCATATGTGGACCCCAGACACGATTGCTAAGTTGCAACACTCCACACGCATTGGTGCTGAGAAGGGCTATCAGACTTATAAAGAGTACGCCAACATCATCAATGATCAAACCAAGCGTCAAATGACTTTGCGTGGTTTGTTTGAATTCAAGCTCGATCCAGCAAAAGCGATTCCATTGGATGAAGTGGAATCTGCAAAAGAAATCGTTAAACGTTTTGCAACTGGCGCGATGTCTTTGGGCTCGATTTCTACAGAGGCCCATGCCACTTTAGCAATCGCCATGAACCGTATTGGCGGTAAGTCTAATACTGGTGAGGGTGGCGAAGATCCAAATCGTTATGTGAACGAGCTCAAGGGCATTCCAATTAAGAAGGGCGAGACTTTAGCTAGCATCTTGGGTAGCGATGTGGTTGAAGCCAATATTCCATTGTTGGATGGCGACTCATTGCGCTCCAAAATTAAGCAGGTTGCTTCTGGTCGTTTTGGTGTGACTACTGAGTATTTACGCTCTGCAGATCAGATTCAGATAAAAATGGCCCAAGGCGCTAAGCCTGGTGAAGGTGGTCAGTTGCCTGGTGGAAAAGTATCTGATTACATCGGTAAGTTACGTTTCTCTGTGCCGGGTGTTGGTTTGATTTCTCCTCCTCCGCACCATGATATTTATTCGATTGAGGATATTGCTCAATTGATTCATGACTTGAAGAATGTTAATCCAAAGGCTGACGTTTCTGTGAAGTTGGTATCTGAGGTCGGTGTTGGAACTATTGCTGCTGGTGTGGCAAAAGCTAAGGCAGACCACGTTGTGATCGCTGGTCATGATGGCGGTACTGGTGCATCTCCATTGTCTTCAATCAAGCACGCCGGCTCCCCATGGGAGCTCGGCTTGGCTGAAACCCAGCAAACATTGGTTCTCAATGGTTTGCGCAGCCGTATTCGTGTTCAGGCTGATGGTCAGATGAAAACAGGCCGTGACGTAGTGATTGGCGCTTTGTTAGGTGCAGACGAGTTTGGTTTTGCGACAGCGCCATTGGTGGTTGAGGGTTGCATCATGATGCGTAAGTGTCATTTGAATACCTGCCCAGTTGGTGTTGCAACTCAAGATCCGGAACTGCGTAAGAAATTCTCCGGCAAACCTGAGCATGTGGTGAATTTCTTCTTCTTTATCGCTGAAGAAGCTCGCGAGATCATGGCGCAACTTGGCATTCGTAAGTTTGATGACTTAATTGGTCGCGTTGATTTGTTGGATACCCGTAAAGGTATTGAAAACTGGAAAGTGCATGGCTTGGATTTCAGCAAGATATTTGTTGAACCACAAGTAGCAAGCGAAGTCCCACGTTACCAAGTGTTAATTCAAGATCATGGCCTAGCTAGTGCGCTTGACAATATCTTGATCGAGAAGAGTGAGCCTGCATTAGAGCGTGGCGAGAAGGTTTCCTTCATTGTTCCGGTGAAGAACGTGAACCGTACCGTTGGCGCAATGCTTTCAGGAGAGGTTGCCCAGCGTTATGGTCATGCAGGTTTACCGGATGACACGATTCATATTCAATTGAATGGCACGGCTGGTCAAAGCTTTGCAGCCTTTTTAGCGCGTGGCATCACATTGGATTTAGTGGGTGATGGCAATGACTACGTTGGTAAAGGTTTATCAGGGGGGCGTGTGATTGTTCGTGCTCCTCATGAGTTCCGTGGAGATACCGCTAAGAACATCATCGTTGGCAATACCGTTCTTTACGGCGCAATTGCAGGTGAAGCCTTCTTTAATGGTGTAGCTGGTGAGCGTTTCGCAGTCCGTAACTCTGGTGCTACAACAGTTGTTGAAGGCACTGGTGACCACGGTTGTGAGTACATGACTGGTGGAACGGTGGTTGTATTGGGCGCGACAGGCCGTAACTTTGCTGCAGGTATGAGTGGTGGCATTGCTTACGTTTACGACGAGGATGGATTGTTCGATAAGCGTTGCAATACCAGCATGGCAACGCTAGAAAAAGTGCTGCCTTCTGCTGAGCAAATTGCCAAGATGCCGAAGTCTGAATGGCATGCCCCTATCGATGTCAAAGATGGCGGTGAGCGTTTGACGGACGAGCAAATTTTGAAGGGCTTGATTGAACTTCATTTCCGTCACACTGGCTCTGAGCGAGCTAAGGCAATCTTGGCTGATTGGGAAAATACCCGCAGTCGCTTTGTGAAGGTTCTTCCAACTGAGTACAAGCGTGCTCTAGGTGAATTGTGGGAAAAGGCTCAGAACAAAACTGTTGCGGCATAAGCCACTTAATTAATAAAGACATTAAGAAAAGATACTAAGGATTCGATATGGGTAAGGTCACTGGATTTATGGAGTTTGAGCGCGTCGGCGAGACGTACGAAGCGCCGGTTAAACGCCTCCATCATTACAAAGAGTTTGTGGCGGCATTAACTGATGAAGAGGCGAAGATTCAAGGCGCACGTTGTATGGATTGCGGTATCCCGTTTTGTAATAACGGCTGCCCAGTTAATAACATCATTCCTGATTTCAATGACTTGGTATTTCATAATGATTGGAAGAACGCATTAGATGTTTTGCAATCAACCAATAACTTCCCAGAATTTACTGGTCGTATTTGCCCGGCTCCTTGTGAAGCTGCTTGTACTTTAGGGATCAATAGCACTGCAGTCGGTATCAAGTCTATTGAGCACGCCATTATTGATAAAGGTTGGGAAAATGGTTGGGTTAAGCCGCAACCTTCTAAAACGAAGACTGGTAAAAAAATCGCAGTTGTTGGTGGTGGCCCAGCGGGTATGGCGGCTGCACAGCAATTGGCGCGCGTTGGTCACGACGTAACTGTATTTGAAAAGAATGATCGTGTTGGGGGCTTACTGCGTTACGGTATTCCTGATTTCAAGATGGAAAAGTGGTTGATTGATCGTCGTGTTGAGCAGATGCAAGCTGAAGGCGTTAAATTTGAGACCGGTGTTTTCGTTGGTAAAGAGGCGATTGGTGCCGAAGTAAAAAATTACTCCAATAAGACAGTTTCTCCTGAGCAGTTGATGAAAGACTTTGATGCGGTAGTAATCACCGGTGGTGCAGAGCAGCCACGTGATTTACCGGTTCCAGGTCGTGAGTTGGCTGGCGTGCACTATGCGTTGGAATTCCTGATTCCGCAAAATAAAGAAAATGCTGGCGATTTCAAAAATGAAATTCGTGCAACTGATAAGCATGTAGTGGTTATTGGCGGTGGTGACACGGGTTCAGATTGCGTTGGAACATCAAATCGTCACGGCGCAACCAAGATTACTCAGTTTGAATTGCTCCCTCAGCCTCCAGAAGTTGAGAACACCCCGTTAGTTTGGCCATATTGGCCAACAAAATTACGTACATCCTCTTCGCATGAAGAAGGTTGTAATCGTGACTGGTCTGTTGGAACCAAGCGTTTTGAGGGCAAAAACGGCAAAGTTGAGAAATTGATTGGTGTTCGTCTGGAGTGGAAAGACGGCAAGATGGCAGAAGTACCAAACTCAGAATTCGAAATTAAGGCAGATTTAGTGCTCTTGGCCATGGGTTTTGTATCTCCAGTTCAGCAGGTATTGAATGCGTTTGGCGTTGAGAAAGATGCTCGCGGCAATGCAAAAGCAACTGTTGATGGTCAAAATGCCTATCAAACGAACGTTCCCAAGGTATTTGCTGCTGGTGACATGCGTCGCGGACAGTCTTTGGTAGTTTGGGCAATTCGTGAGGGTCGTCAGTGCGCCCAAGCAGTAGACCAGTATTTAATGGGGTCATCTGTTTTACCCCGATAATATCGGGGATATGAACAGTGACCAGCCAAACTCTTTGGATGTAAACAAGCAAGCTGCAGGAGAAGTTGTCGTCTCTATTAAAGACGTCAACTTTTCCTATGCTCCAGGTGAGCGGCAGATTCTGTCTGGACTCAATATGGAGTTTCGACGTGGCCAGGTAGTGGCTGTCATGGGTGGTTCCGGCTGTGGCAAGACCACTATCCTTCGTTTGATCGGCGGGCAATTTAATGCTCAATCAGGTCAAGTTCTATTTGAAGGTCAAGACATTGGCAAGATGAATGGTGCTGAGTTGATGGCTGCCCGTCGTCGCATGGGAATGCTTTTTCAGTTTGGCGCTTTGTTCACCGACCTGAGTGTTTTTGAAAACGTTGCCTTTCCTCTGCGCGAACATACAAATCTCAGTGAAGAGCTATTGCACTCCTTGGTGCTCATGAAATTGAATGCAGTTGGTTTGCGCGGCGCAAGAGACTTAATGCCTTCACAAATTTCTGGTGGTATGGCAAGGCGTGTTGCCCTCGCTAGAGCAATTGCTTTAGATCCACCCCTTATCATGTATGACGAGCCATTTGCTGGTCTGGATCCTATCTCTCTTGGCATTACAGCGCGCTTAATTCGTGATCTGAATAATGCCTTGGGAGCCACGAGTTTATTGGTGACGCACGATGTTGAAGAGACTTTTGCCATTGCTGATTACGTATATTTCATTGCGAATGGTCGCATTGGCGCAGAAGGCACCCCCGATGAGTTGAGTCGCTCAACCGATCCTTTTGTCAGACAATTTTTGGACGCAGCTCCTGATGGCCCTGTGCCTTTCCACTATCCAGGCATAAGCTTGGAAGAGGATTTTGGAGTGAGTGCCTCATGACCACTTTTCTGAACCTGTTTGGTGATCTTGGCTTCTTTGTACGTCGCAACTTAAGTAGTCTGGGTTTGGCTGCTCGTATGTTTGCGGCAGTGATCGCACGCTCTGGATTATTACTCAAAAGACCTCGTTTAGTGATTGATCAAATTTTATTTGTTGGTAATCATTCTTTTGTGATCATTGCAGTCTCAGGGTTATTTGTTGGATTCGTTTTAGGTTTGCAGGGTTACTACACCTTAAATCGTTATGGTTCGGAGCAAGCGCTTGGGCTATTGGTTGCCCTCTCTTTAACTCGTGAGTTGGGTCCTGTCATTACCGCTTTATTGTTTGCCGGTAGGGCTGGCACTTCCTTAACTGCGGAGATTGGCCTCATGAAGGCTGGTGAACAATTAACTGCCATGGAAATGATGGCAGTCGATCCCTTGGGCCGCGTGATTGCGCCACGGCTTTGGGCCGGCATTATTTCTATGCCAATCTTGGCAACGATTTTTACGACGGTCGGCGTTCTGGGGGGCTACCTAGTTGGCGTGCCTTTGATTGGGGTCGACTCAGGCGCCTTCTGGTCGCAGATGCAAGGCGGAGTTGATCTGTTTTCGGATATTGGCAATGGCTTAATTAAAAGCATGGTGTTTGGTGTAGCTGTCACCTTTATTGCCCTATATCAGGGCTATGAATCTAAGCCCACACCTGAAGGTGTTTCGCAAGCCACTACTCGTACGGTGGTTATCTCTTCTTTATCGGTTTTAGCATTAGATTTCTTGCTAACCGCGATGATGTTCTCAAATTAGAAAGAATAAACTGGGGCTCTTATGAGAAAAAGTGCAATTGATGTCTGGGTGGGAATTTTTGTTGGCATTGGTTTGCTGGCTGCTCTATTTCTTGCACTGAAGGTTGGCAATATGAATGCAGTGTCATTTGCGCCAACATACAAAATTTCTGCACGCTTTGACAATATCGGCGGCCTCAAGCCTCGTGCACCAGTGAAAAGTGCCGGTGTGGTGGTTGGCAGAATTGCCAATATTTCCTTCGATGACAAAACTTATCAAGCAACGGTGGTGATGACTATTGAAGACTCCTATAAGTTTCCGAAGGACTCTTCCGCCAAGATTTTGACATCCGGTTTATTGGGCGAGCAATACATTGGTCTTGAGGCGGGCGGGTCAGATGATATGTTGACCAATGGCGAAAAGATTGCGCAGACACAATCAGCTATTGTTTTAGAAAATTTGATTAGCCAGTTCCTTTACAACAAAGCAGCAGATAGCGGCCAAGAAAAGGGCGCAGCAAAATGATGTTGCTCTTTATGCGCAAAGCCAAGATGGCAATCTTGCTTGGTTTGATGGCCTCTTTAATTGGCTGCGCATCCATTCCTGCTGGCGTAGAGCGCTCTCCCCAGGATCCTTGGGAGCCATTCAATCGCTCAGTTTTTGAATTTAATGAAGGCTTGGATGCTTATCTACTCAAGCCGGTAGTTGCAGGCTATCGCTTTGTGCTACCCGAATTCGTGCGTGATGGAGTTTATAACTTCTTTAGTAATTACAACGACATCTACACCGCCCTATTTAACTTGTTACAGGGTAAGCCAGACTATGCCTTTAATGACTTCATGCGAGTAGTGGTAAATACAACTATGGGATTAGGCGGACTCTTGGATTTGGCTACTCCTGGAGGTCTTGAGAAGCACAAAGAAGATTGGGGTCAAACCTTAGGTGTTTGGGGCGTGCCCTCAGGCCCTTATGTAGTTCTTCCGTTCTTTGGCCCAAGTAATGTGCGCGATACTTTTGGCACGGTAGCCGACTTAGAGTCAGACTATCTATTTAAGTATGTGAAGGATGTGGGCCTGCGAAATAGCATTACTGGCTTACGTGTAGTGAACGCACGTAATACCTATTACGAGGCCGGTGATTTGTTGGATGGCGCTGCAATTGATAAGTACAGCTTCTTACGAGATGCTTATATACAAAGACGTGCCTATCAGATTAACGAGGGCAAAGACGACGAGGAGCCTAGGATGCCTCCTTACGAGAACGGATATCAGTAAGTCTGAGTAGCACAATCAAATCGCATTGATGTATAGATAACGAAATAGAACCTATGAAAATTCAAAAAATACTTACTCAATATTTAGTGACAAGCTTGCTTTTAGTTTCTGGTGCGCTTTTTGCACAAGCTCCTGATCAAACAACTCCCCCGGATGTCTTAATTAAGATGGTCGTTACTGACGTAATGACAACGGTCAAGTCTGATCCCGACATTCAAAAGGGCAATATCCC
Organism: Polynucleobacter sp. MWH-Adler-W8; assembly: GCF_001889925.1. Lineage (NCBI taxonomy): Bacteria > Pseudomonadati > Pseudomonadota > Betaproteobacteria > Burkholderiales > Burkholderiaceae > Polynucleobacter > Polynucleobacter sp. MWH-Adler-W8. Next base: position 136,260 of record NZ_LZFI01000001.1, read on the forward strand.
CAAGATCGTAGATTTAGTTGAGAAGAAAATTGTTCCGTATACCGACATGCGTCGCACTACAGAAATGGCGATGGGTCCTAACTGGAAAAAGGCAACGCCTGAGCAACAGGCTCAACTGACTTCCGAGTTTAAGAATCTGCTGATTCGCACTTACTCAGGCGCTTTGAGCCAGCTACGTGACCAAACTGTGCAATTCAAGGCTTTGCGTGCCGCGCCTGACGATAAAGAGGTGGTTGTTAAAACTGTAGTGCTTGGTCGTGGTGATCCAGTGCCTTTAGATTACCGCCTTGAGAAAACTGCCGGTGGTTGGAAGGTCTATGACATGAATATTATGGGCGTTTGGTTGGTTGAGGCTTACCGCAATCAGTTTTCTAACCAAATCAGTCAAAACGGCATTGAAGGCTTGGTGAAGTTTTTGCAAGATCGCAATAAGCAATTAGCCACAGCTAAACCAGCCAATTAATTGATAAGCATAGACATCATGCCCTTTCTTTTGCCAAAAAAAGTGACGCAAGAAAATGCATTGCAGTTGCAAAAAGAAGGCCTATTAAATAGTCCAAACTTACGCTCGATTGATTGCTCCGAATTGAAAGATTTTGATTCCACCGTACTCACCGTTTTATTGGCATGGCAAAAAAAGCTTATGGCTGATGGACAATCCATTTCAGTAGAGCATGCACCAGCAAAGCTCAAGGTTTTGGCAGGTGTTTATGGTGTTTCTACATTGCTGGGCTTGTAATGACGATGCATCCTGCAATTTCTATCCAAAATATATCCAAGCAATACGGAGCACTTCAGGCTTTAGATAATGTTTCATTGAGCATTGAGCCAGGGGAATTTTTCGGTTTATTGGGGCCCAATGGTGCCGGCAAAACTACCTTGATTTCTATATTGGCTGGCCTGGTGAGGCCGAGCCAAGGTCATGCAGCCATTATGGGTGCTGATGTTCAGAAGGGGTTTCGTGAGGCACGCCGGATGCTGGGTGTGGTTCCTCAAGAGCTGGTCTTTGATCCCTTCTTTACTGTGCGTGAGACCTTACGTTTTCAATCCGGGTATTTCGGGATTAAAAATAACGATGCGTGGATTGATGAGATTATGGCTAATCTTGATCTCACCTCCAAAGCGGATAGCAATATGCGCTCCTTGTCTGGCGGAATGAAGCGTCGAGTGCTTGTCGCACAGGCTTTAGTTCATAGGCCGCCTGTCATTATTTTGGATGAACCGACTGCTGGCGTGGATGTTGAGTTACGTCAATCCTTATGGCAATTTATTAGTCGGTTGAATCAAGATGGTCATACGATTGTTCTGACTACTCATTACCTGGAAGAGGCGGAAGCTTTGTGTCAGCGTATTGCCATGCTGAAACAAGGCAAGATTGTGGCTCTAGATACCACTGCCAATTTATTAAGTCGTTACGGATCTGTCAAAAAAGATGGTGAAGGTAAAACGGACTTAGAAGAAGTCTTCGTGAACATCATGTCGGGGAGTGCGCAATGAAACATGGCCTCAATCGACCTGCTCTAGAGTACGGCAGTGGTTTTCCTACCCTTTTGTTTAAAGAGGTAAAGCGCTTTTATAAAGTAGCTTTCCAGACGGTGGCAGCACCGGTACTTACAGCTGTGCTCTACCTGATGATCTTTGGCCATGTTCTTGAGGGCAGAGAGGTCTACGGACGTTTAAGTTACACAGCCTTTTTAATTCCTGGTCTTGTGATGATGAGTGTTTTGCAAAATGCTTTTGCAAATACTTCATCTTCTTTGATTCAATCTAAGGTCACTGGTAACTTAGTGTTTGTTTTGTTGGCTCCCCTAAGCCATTTTGAGTTTTACTCTGCTTATATTTTGGCTGCAGTATTTCGGGGAATTGTTGTGGGACTGGGCGTTCTATTAATTACCATCTGGTTCGCAACACCCACTTTGGAATACCCATTATGGATTTTGACGTTTGCTTTCTTGGGTGCAGCAATTTTGGGAAGTCTTGGTTTGATAGCAGGTATTTGGGCTGATAAATATGACCAGTTAGCTGCTTTTCAGAACTTCATCATCATGCCCGCAACGATGCTGTCAGGTGTCTTTTACTCCATTCATTCCTTACCGCCAGCGTGGCAAGCAGTGTCACATTTCAATCCGTTCTTTTACATGATTGATGGTTTCCGTTACGGCTTTTTTGGGGTTTCAGATAACTCCCCTTGGAGCAGCTTAGTAATTGTGTTCTGTTTTTTTGTGGTGGTGTCGGTCATTGCTTTACGCCTATTACAAAAGGGCTATAAGCTTCGTTATTAATTGTTGAAAACTCGAGTTTGATTAGGAAAAGAAATGCTACCCACCCCAGAACAGATTGAAGGCTATATCAAGCAAGGGCTAGCCTGCACCCATATTCAGGTTGAAGGTGATGGCCAGCACTTTTTTGCAACCATCGTGAGCCCTCAGTTTGAAGGTAAGCGTTTGGTGCAACGCCACCAATTGGTATACGGTGCAATGGGTGATCGCATGAAGGCGGAAGTCCATGCCTTATCAATCAAAGCATTTACACCTGAAGAATTTGCACAAAATTCAGCAGTATAAAAATTACATCATTACGCATTACAAATTAATAAATCAGTTTTTACTGGAATCGTTTCATGGATAAATTACGAATGGTTGGCGGCACTCCTCTCAATGGAGAGGTAGTCATTGCTGGCGCTAAAAATGCTGCATTGCCCATTCTGTGCGCTTGTCTATTGACTGATCAACCAGTTGTATTGCGCAATGTTCCTGATTTGCAAGATGTGCGTACTATGCTCAAGCTTTTGCAAGAGATTGGTGTAATGGTTGATTTCCCAAGTGCTGGTGATCGTAGTCACATGGTGTTGAATGCAGCGGTTATTAAAAGTTCAGAAGCGACTTATGAGATGGTGAAAACTATGCGCGCCTCCATCTTGGTACTTGGCCCACTTTTGGCCAGAATGCATAGCGCAAAGGTTTCATTGCCGGGTGGTTGCGCAATTGGCGCACGTCCAGTAGATCAGCACATCAAAGGCTTGAAGGCGATGGGCGCGAGTATCAAGATTAAGAGTGGCTACATTCAGGCTGAAACCAAGCCACAGTCAGATCGCCTAAAGGGCGCCTCCATCTTGACTGACATGATTACCGTAACCGGTACTGAGAATTTGTTAATGGCTGCCACTTTGGCATCGGGTACAACCATCTTAGAAAATGCTGCACGCGAGCCTGAGGTTGGTGACTTGGCTGAATTGTTGGTCAAGATGGGTGCGAAGATTTCAGGCATTGGTAGTGATCGGCTAGTGATTGAGGGAGCAGAAAAACTTCATGGTGCTGAGCATTCGGTTATTCCGGATCGTATTGAAGCGGGCACATTCTTATGTGCGGTTGCTGCCACTGGTGGGGAAATTACAGTCAAGCACTGCCGCCCAGACACTTTGGATGCTGTGATTGTTAAGTTAAAAGAGGTCGGCCTGGAAATGGAGATTGGCTCTGACTGGATTAAGGCTTCCATGCAGGGTCGTCCTAAAGCAGTCAACTTCCGCACCTCTGAGTACCCCGCTTTCCCGACAGATATGCAAGCGCAACTGATGACGGTCAATGCAATTGCATCGGGCAACTCAACGATTACAGAAACGATTTTTGAAAATCGCTTTATGCATGTTCAAGAGCTCAATCGTTTGGGTGCGGACATTGCTATTGAAGGTAATACTGCTATTGCGCAGGGAGTAGAAAAGCTCTCCGGTGCGATTGTGATGGCTACGGATTTGCGGGCCTCAGCTAGTTTGGTGATTGCTGGATTAGCTGCCCAAGGCGAAACCCAGGTAGACCGGATTTACCACTTAGATCGTGGCTATGACCGCATGGAGCAGAAGTTAACCCTCTTAGGTGCCAATATTGAGCGCGTGAAGTAAGGCTGATGGATAATTAGTCCATGAAATTGACTTTAGCCCTCTCCAAAGGGCGCATCTTCGAAGAAACTGCAGAGATCTTGTCCAAGGTTGGCATAGTGCCGCTGGAGGATCCTGAGAAGTCACGCAAACTCATTATTGAGACATCTAATCCAGATGTTCGTCTCATTATTGTTCGTGCCTCAGATGTGCCTACTTATGTGCAATTTGGTGGTGCTGATTTTGGAGTTGCTGGTTTGGATGTATTGATGGAAAAAGGGAGTGATGGTTTGTACGTTCCTTACGACTTAGATATTGCCAAGTGCCGCATGTCTGTCGCGGTCCGCGAAGGTTTTGATTACGCTGCTGCTGTAAAGCAAGGTTCCCGCTTAAAAGTGGCCACGAAGTACGTCAATTGCGCGCGCGAACACTTTGCCAATAAAGGTGTGCACATTGATACGATTCAACTGTATGGCTCAATGGAGCTCGCACCTTTGGTGGGCTTGGCAGATGCGATTGTGGATCTAGTCTCTACTGGCAATACGCTCAAAGCGAATGGCTTAGTTGAAGTTGAGCCGATTGCCGATATTAGCGCGCGCCTAGTCGTCAATCAAGCTTCATACAAGCGCAAGCGAGCTCAGCTACAACCTATTTTTGAGCTACTGAAGTAATAGTAGCTAGAAGAGAAGTCTTCCCTCATGCCTTCAAACATTAACGTAAAACGCCTCAATAGCAAGGATGCAGGCTTCAGAGAAATTCTGTTGTCGAGCTTGTCCTTGCCGTCTGCTGATGATGAGGCGATAGATGCTGCAGTAGTGAAGATTTTGGCAACTGTTAAAGACAAGGGTGATGAAGCGGTTCTAGGCTTTACAAAACAGTTTGATCGCTTGAGTGTGGCCAGCGTTTCTGATTTAGAGATTCCTCGCAAAGATTTGGAGCTGGCTTATCAGTCTTTATCTGCTGAACAAAAAAATGCTCTCGATATTGCTGCCCAAAGAGTGCGCGCTTATCACGAGAAGCAAAAGATTGAAGCAGGTTGCCACTCTTGGGAGTACGAAGAGAAAGATGGAACACGTCTCGGTCAAAAAGTAACTCCATTAGATCGTGTTGGTATTTATGTGCCAGGCGGTAAGGCAGCTTATCCATCATCCGTGCTGATGAACGCTATTCCCGCAAAGGTGGCGGGTGTTGCCGAAGTGATTATGGTGGTGCCTACTCCTGATGGTGCGCGCAATCCTTTAGTTTTGGCGGCAGCTTATCTTGCTGGTGTAGATCGTGTCTTTACGATCGGTGGTGCTCAGGCAGTTGGCGCTTTAGCCTACGGCACTAAAACTATTCCGTCGGTTGATAAGATTGTTGGACCTGGCAATGCCTATGTGGCTGCAGCCAAGCGCAGAGTCTTTGGTACTGTTGGCATCGATATGATCGCTGGCCCATCAGAAATCTTGGTTCTTTGTGATGGATCTACTCCTCCGGATTGGGTTGCAATGGATCTGTTTTCTCAGGCTGAGCATGATGAGCAGGCTCAATCGATCCTGCTCTGTCCAGATGCTCAATATATTGAGCAAGTGCAAGCAAGCATCAACAAGCTCCTCCCAGAAATGCCAAGAGCAAAAGTGATTGAAGCTTCACTCACAAATCGCGCTTTGTTAATTCAGGTAAAAGATATGTCTGAGGCCTGTGAGATTGCTAATGCAATTGCCGCTGAGCACTTAGAGATTTGCGCTGCTGATCCACGTCAGTGGGCTGACCAAATTCGTCATGCGGGCGCCATCTTTATGGGTAACTACACCAGCGAATCCTTAGGCGATTACTGCGCCGGACCTAATCACGTTTTACCGACTGCACGCACGGCACGCTTTTCTTCACCATTGGGTGTGTATGACTTTATCAAGCGCTCGAGCATGATTGAAGTTAGTGAAGCTGGAGCTCAGACCTTAGGTGCTGTTGCTAGTACGCTAGCTCACGGTGAGGGCTTACAAGCCCATGCACGTGCAGCTGAAATGCGCCTGAATAAGTAAGTGCGCAATAAGCCTGCGCTTACTTCTTAAAAAATCTAACTCAGAATTTCTTTTAAAGCAGCGACAAGTTCATTGCTTTGTTCGTCTGTGCCAATCGTAATGCGCAAGAACTCTTCGATGCGTGGTGATTTGAAGTGACGCACGATGATGCCGCGATCCCGTAATGCTTGATATAGCTTGGCACCAGCATGTTTCGGATGGCGACTGAAAATAAAGTTTGCAGTCGAAGGCAGGGTTGCAAATCCCAATGCATCGAGTTGCTCAATTAACTTTGTACGAGTTTGAATCACTTTGGCTGAAGTTGCTTCCAGATGCGCTTGGTCCTCAATGGCTGCAACCGCACCAGCTTGAGCAAGGCGTCCCAAGGGGTAGGAGTTAAAACTATTTTTGACTCGTTCTAAGCCCTCAATTAATGCTGGATGACCAACCGCAAAGCCGACGCGCAGACCAGCTAGAGCACGTGATTTTGAAAGCGTGTGTACTACTAACAAATTTTCTTGACAGTTGGCGCCACGCAATAGCGGAATACAAGATTCAGTCCCGTAATCTACATAGGCTTCATCAATAACAACTACTGAATCTTTGTTGCGCAAGACTAGCGCTTCAATTTCTGAGCGAGGAATTGATCTACCCGTTGGGGCATTGGGGTTTGGGAAAATAATTCCGCCGTTAGGAGTTTGGTAATCAGCAGTTTTTATCTCAAAATTTTCGTTCAGGGGAACTATTTGGGCATTAATTCCAAAGAGCTTGCAGTAGACGGGATAGAAGCTATAGGTTATATCTGGAAAGTGCACTGGCTTATTTTGCTTGAGTAAACCAGCAAAGACGTGCGCCAACACTTCATCAGAGCCATTGCCTACAAAAACTTGATTTGCGTCTAAGCCATGTAATTTAGCGATAGCTTGTTTTAGGGCTGCGCCTTCCGGATCGGGATAGAGGCGTAAATCGGCAGTATTTTGACCTTCAATAGCAGCAAGCGCTTTGGGCGATGGGCCATAGGGGCTCTCATTGGTATTGAGTTTTACCAGCCGCTGCATTTGCGGTTGCTCCCCTGGAACATAAGGGGTTAGGGTTTGAACAACAGGGCTCCAAAAACGGCTCATGAGGGTTCTCAGGTCAAAAATCGGGATAAAAGTGCAGTGATATCGGTATTTAAATCTCTTCTAGGAATGATATTATGAGGCTTCAATCAACACTTCGCCTCGCGGCGCAATGAAGCATGCGGCAAGCCGACGTCACCCGAAACACTTCGGAAACCAAAATTCAGATTTCCATCAATTTAGATGGAACCGGTAAGGCTGAGCTAGCCTCCGGGGTTCCTTTTCTAGATCACATGCTCGATCAGATTGCCCGTCACGGCATGATTGACCTCAAAGTGGTTGCAAATGGCGACACCCATATTGATGACCACCACACTGTTGAGGATGTGGGAATCACGCTAGGGCAGGCCTTCGCCAAGGCAGTGGGTGATAAAGCGGGTATTACTCGTTACGGTCACTCCTATGTGCCGCTTGATGAGACCCTTTCTCGTGTAGTGATTGATTTTTCTGGCCGCCCAGGTTTGGAATTTAATGTTCCATTTACGCGTGCACGTGTAGGCGACTTTGATGTGGATCTCAGTATTGAGTTCTTCCGTGGTTTTGTGAATCACGCTGGAGTCACTTTGCACATCGATAATTTGCGCGGTATTAATGCGCATCATCAGATTGAAACTGTGTTCAAGGCTTTTGGTCGCGCTTTGCGTATGGCTTTAGAGCTTGATCCACGTGCTTCAGGCGCCATTCCTTCAACTAAAGGAAGTCTGTAATCTAGACTCCCCACGGTTGCTCAGAAGACAACAGTAGATAACAATAGACAGCAGGTAAATTTTGGCGCAAACCATTGCGATCGTCGACTATGGAATGGGTAATCTCCGTTCTGTATATCAAGCATTTCATCATGTTGCACCCGATGACAATGTATTGATTGCTCATCAGCCAGAAGAGATCCACTCTGCAGATCGCGTCGTTTTGCCCGGTCAAGGTGCTATGCCAGATTGCATGAAGCATCTAGAGGAATCCGGATTATTGGATGCCTTACTGGAGGCTTCTAAAAGTAAGCCGCTGTTAGGGGTCTGTGTCGGAGAACAAATGCTCTTTGATAGAAGTGCAGAGGTACGTGCCGCCGAGCAATGGACGCCTTGCTTGGGTTTGATTCCCGGGGAAGTGCGTCGTTTTGAGCTGGTTGGTCAAAAGCAGCCAGATGGCTCCTCATATAAAGTCCCTCATATGGGCTGGAACCAAGTGCGCCAAGACCGAAAACACCCGCTTTGGGATGGCATACCTGATTTAACGAGCTTCTATTTTGTGCATAGCTACTATGTTGTGCCGCAGCGTAATGAAGATACAGCTGGCTCTACTGAATATGGCGATTGGTTTACTTCTGCGGTGGCGCGAGATAATATTTTTGCAACTCAATTTCATCCAGAAAAAAGTGCAGAATACGGTTTAAAGCTTTATCAAAATTTTGTTTCTTGGCAACCTTAATACTCCTAACCATTCGCTATGCTGCTGATTCCCGCAATTGATCTTAAAGACGGCCACTGTGTTCGACTCGAACAGGGTGATATGGATAAAGCTACAGTGTTTTCAGAAGACCCTGGCGCAATGGCGGCGCATTGGATTAGCAAGGGTGCTCGACGCTTACATTTAGTAGATCTCAATGGCGCATTTGCTGGCAAGCTCAAAAATGAGTCTGCGATTAAATCGATTCTCAAAGCAGTTGGCAATGAAATTCCCGTGCAGCTCGGCGGTGGTATTCGTGATCTTGAAACGATTGAACGCTTATTGGATGATGGTATTAGCACTGTCATTATTGGAACAGCAGCCGTGAAGAATCCTGGCTTTGTTCAGGATGCCTGCACAGCATTTCCAGGTCATGTGATGGTTGGTTTGGATGCGCGTGATGGCAAAGTAGCTACTGATGGTTGGAGCAAGATTACCGGTCATGAGGTGATTGATCTTGCCAAAAAGTTTGAAGATTGGGGTGTAGAGGCAATTATCTATACCGATATTGGGCGGGATGGCATGCTCAAGGGCGTCAACATCGAAGCCACAATCAAGCTGGCGCAAGCCATTCGTATTCCGGTAATTGCCAGTGGCGGCCTCTCTAATAATCAAGATATTGAAGCGCTTTGTAAGGCTGAAGAAGAGGGTGTCATGGGAGTGATTGCGGGGCGCTCAATCTACGCTGGCGATCTTGATCTTGCAGTCGCTCAAAAATATGCCGATGAGTTAACCCTCAAGTACGCAAAGAAAATCATCTAGTGTTAACGAAGCGAATTATTCCTTGTTTGGATGTCACTGCAGGGCGCGTAGTTAAGGGTGTGAACTTTGTAGGCTTGCGTGATGCAGGCGATCCCGTGGAAATCGCTAAACGGTATGACACCCAAGGCGCCGACGAGCTGACATTCTTAGACATTACTGCAACATCTGATGGTCGCGATTTAATCTTACACATCATTGAAGATGTGGCATCACAGGTTTTTATTCCCTTGACTGTTGGTGGTGGTGTTCGTGCAGTTGCGGATGTTCGGCGCTTGCTCAATGCCGGCGCAGATAAAGTGAGCATGAATTCTTCTGCGGTAGCCAACCCTGATTTAGTTTCCGATGCTGCTGCTCATTACGGCTCCCAATGTATTGTGGTGGCGATTGATGCCAAGCAAACTGAAGCGGGCAATTGGGAAGTGTTTACCCAGGGTGGTAGAACTGCGACCGGAATGGATGTAGTCACATGGGCTGCTGAAGTGGCTAAACGTGGTGCAGGCGAGATTCTTTTAACTAGCATGAACCGCGATGGCAGCAAGGATGGCTTTGACTTGGCCTTAACTGCCGCAGTAAGTGATGCAGTTTCTGTTCCCGTGATTGCCTCTGGCGGCGTTGGTAATTTGCAGCATTTAGTGGATGGCATTACTAAGGGCCATGCAGATGCCGTATTGGCAGCTAGCATTTTTCACTATGGCGATTACACAGTCGGTCAGGCAAAAGAATACATGGCAGCCCAAGGTATTCCGGTTCGGATTTAAGTGGGTTTTTTAAGCGCTAATCGCCATATGCGCGATAAATGCTGAGCGGTTTTCACCAGCGGACTTGGCCTTAGCATCTAATCTTGCCAGCACTCTTTTTGGTAAAGAGATATTTACTCTTTCGATATCGTCGGACAGTAATACCGGGTCAATCTCAGCAATTGCCCAGATATATCCTTTGAACTCTTTCTTCTTTTGAAGATCGGTAATAGAGCTGGGCTTTGGGATATCTTCGCCCGCGTCTAATGCAGTTTCAATCCAAAGTTCAATTGCTTCTTTGGCATTCTCAATAGCCTCATCAATTCCACTGTCAGCCGCAGAAAAGCAGCCTGGCATATCGGGAATAATCACACCCCAGGCTAAGTTATCTCCACCCGGTTCAATAGCAATTGGATATTTCATCATAGCCCTTCTGTAAACATACGAATTTTAATTTATACACACAGTACACACAAATGAGAGAAGTGTCCATGAAATAGTGGGGTCTTTTTGGCAGGCCCTAGAAACTCGTTATTTGCTTGGCGCAAAACAATTCTGTCAAAATTGGACAAATGTCAGATACGAATAAAAACTCACAAGACCAGGCCTTATTAGAGGCAGTGACTTGGAATGATCAGGGCCTAGTACCCGTTATTGCACAAGAAGTGGGTAGTGGCGATGTATTAATGATGGCCTGGATGAATCGCGATGCTCTTTTGGAAACCATCCGCTTGGGTGAGGCTGTCTACTGGACTCGTTCTAGACAAAAGCTGTGGCACAAAGGTGAAGAATCTGGCCACACTCAAAAGGTGAAAGAAATTCGCTTGGATTGTGATGGGGATACGATTTTGCTGATGGTTGAGCAAAAAGATGGGATTGCTTGTCATACGGGTGAGCATAGTTGCTTCTTTAGGCAATGGGATTCTGTAAGCTCAAGTTGGATCAAAGTCAGAAAAACCTGACCCAAGACATAATTTTGGGGCTTTATTTCCAGTTTGCTCTAGTTTAGAATGGTATATACTTTGATATATACCAAGGGGCTAGGATGATGGGTCTAACAGCAAAAATCTTTATGAATGGACGTAGCCAGGCCATACGCTTACCTGCGGCATTTCGTTTCGAGGAAAAAGAGGTTTTTATTCGGCGCGATGCTAATACTGGGGATTTAATTCTTTCCAGAAGACCTGAAAACTGGGATAGTTTTTTCTTGGCGCTTAATAATGCAGATGTGCCGACGGATTTTTTAAATCCCGAAGATCGTAATCAAGGTTCGCAAGATCGAGATCCTTTTGCTGGAGTCAATGAGTGATGAGATATATGCTCGATACCAATACCATCAGCAGCCTCATTAAGAAAAACCCAGTAGTAAGCAGAAAAATCGCCAGTGTTCCTATGGAAAGACTATGCTTGTCAGTTATATCTGAAGGTGAAATTCTTTATGGTTTGGCAAAAAAGCCAAATGCAAGGAGCTTACATTTGGCTGTACAAGAGTTTTTGAAGCGAGTGGATGTTTTGGTTTGGGATACTGATGTAGCGGAGCATTATGGGGTTTTAAGGGCCCAGTTAGAGAGTAGTGGAAATTTACTAGGCCCTCTTGACATGCAAATTGCAGCACATGCTTCTCAGCTCGGGGCAGTTTTAGTAACGAATGACCAAGCTTTTAAAAGGGTTCAGAAGCTAAAGGTAGAGGATTGGACTGTATAGTCTGAAAAACTTATTTATGGACAAAATATTGAATTCAGACAAAAAAATCGAATCGGGTTTAACCCATTTAGCCGATGTAGTTGATCAACGTCGTGATGCATTTAAGGCGGGTCAAGCAGACCCCAAAATTTCATATACCGCTTTGCTCTTTTCAAAGGGTGATGACGGGATCTTGAAAAAAATTGGCGAAGAAGCGACTGAGGCTGTGATGGCGGCAAAAGATGCGCGCAATTCTAATTTGGCAGCTGACCAGCAAAAGCGCTTAGTTGGGGAAATGGCCGATTTGTGGTTTCACTGCTTGATTGCTTTGTCTCAATTTAATCTGCGCCCGGAAGATGTGATTACCGAACTTGATCGTCGCTTGGGAACGTCCGGTATCGAAGAGAAGGCTGCTAGAAAAGCTGCTGATAAAGAGTAAGTACGGATAAATACAAGAAAAAGTATGTCACACGACCCTAATTGCCTATTTTGTAAGATTACTCAAGGTTTAATACCTTCTCAGAAAGTCTATGAGGACGAGGAAATCTATGCTTTTAAAGATATCAACCCGGCAGCACCCATCCATTTTCTGATCATTCCTAAAAAACATATACCCATGTTGGAGTCATCTGAAAGCATAGATACCCCTTTGCTGGGTAAAATGATGGAATTAGCACCGCGTCTTGCCAAAGAGCAAGGCTGTCGTCCCGGTAAGGATGGCGGCTTTAGGTTGATGGTGAACAATGGTGCGGATGGTGGGCAGGAGGTTTATCACTTGCACTTACATGTGATGGGCGGTCCCCGCCCCTGGAAAAAATAATCCAAGGAGATTAAAGATGGGTTCATTTAGCATTTGGCATTGGTTAATTGTTTTGGTGATCGTGATGTTGGTATTCGGTACCAAAAAATTGCGCAATATCGGCCAAGATTTGGGCGGCGCTGTAAAAGGCTTTAAAGATGGCATGAAATCTGCTGAAGAGCCTAAAGAGCAAATTCAACAAAGTTCTGCAACAGCAGACACGACTGTTGATGTTCACGCTAAAGACGTAAACAAATAACTAACTAATAACTGAAGCGCAATTGAAACTCATGCTGCAATTAAATAACTGCGTTAAATGATTGATCTCGGAGTTTCAAAACTTGCGCTGATTGCTGTAGTTGCTCTGGTGGTGGTTGGACCAGAGCGTCTGCCTAAAGTGGCTCGCATGGCTGGTAACCTGTTTGGACGTGCTCAGCGGTATATGGCTGACGTCAAGTCTGAAGTGAGCCGTCAGATGGAGGTGGAAGAATTTAAAAAGTTTCGAGAAGAAACTGCTGCCACTCTCAAGGAGGTTGAAAACAGTATTGGCTCTACGGTTCAAGAGGCTAGCGCTAACTTAAGCGATCAAGCGGATATTTTTGAAACGAGCTTTGATAAGCCGCCCTTAGATGAAAAAGAAGTGCTTCGCAAAACTAAGCGCCAAGGGCGCAATAGCTGGGGTGTGCGCCGTGCTGCAAGGCCCCTTTGGTTCAAGCGTTCCGCAGGCATTCGTACTCGAGTGCAGTCTGGCGCTGCCAGGATGAAGCGCTTTCATCACAGTGCCGGCAAATAAAAATAATAGTAAAAAGCAAAAGAATAAAAATACTTACGCATGACTGAAAACAATTCAACTCAAGACTCGGGATTACAAGAAACCTTTCTTTCCCACTTATTTGAATTACGTGATCGCGTAATTAAAGCAGCACTTGCAATTATTGTTGTCTTCGTATGTCTAGTCTATTGGGCGCCTGATATTTTCCATTTGTTTGCACAGCCTTTACTAAAGGCTTTGCCTGCCGGTGGCAAGATGATTGTGACGGACGTCACAGGTTCATTCTTTGTGCCGATGAAGGTCACCATGCTAGTCGCATTTATCATCGCTTTACCAGTGGTGATGTATCAACTTTGGGCTTTCATTGCGCCTGGTTTGTATTTGCATGAAAGAAAACTCATTTTGCCTTTGGTCGTGAGTAGCTACACCTTGTTCATTGCTGGTATGGCATTTGCTTACTTTTTAGTATTTCCAACGGTATTTAAGTTCATGGCAAGTTACAACGCACCTTTGGGTGCGGAGATGTCGACCGACATTGATAACTATTTAAGTTTTGCCATGACAACCTTCTTGGCATTTGGTATTACTTTTGAAGTGCCTGTGGTGGTGGTTGTCTTGGTGCGGATGGGTATGGTGCCACTAGCTAAGCTGAAGGAAATTCGCCCTTATGTGATTGTGGGTGCTTTTGTAATTTCAGCCGTGGTTACTCCCCCTGATGTACTGTCTCAATTATTGCTAGCCGTACCCATGACCTTGCTCTATGAATTGGGTTTATTAGTTGCTCGCTTTTACGTGCCAAGACCCTCCGATGAGGATGCCGCAACTGATCAATCGACTTCTGCGTCAGCTTGATTCTTAGAAAAAGTAGTTGTAAGCCAGTTGGTAACGCGATCAAAGCGATAGCGTCTTTGGCGTAAATTGCCCTCCAGATCCATCTCCGAACCAGCAAAGGCTTTGCCAGCCGCCAAAAGAGCGCGACGCTGTTGAATCGTTTCAATCTGAATCAATCTAGGCAGGATCTTTGGCAATTCCCAGCGAATATCTACCACTACGCAATGCTCATGTTGTAGTTGGCCTACTTCACATAGCAATAGCTCTGCTTTAGTGAAGTTGAATTGGTTGGCAATGATGATGCGATGGCAAAGTAATAGCCAATCTTCATCCACCTTATGTTCAGCATGGTGATTAATCGCCACTTCAGCACATTGAGCTAATTCGAGCCATTCATTATCTTTAGGGTTGGGGCAGCTCTCCAAAATCTTACTCAGTAATTCTTTTGCTTCTGGCACGCCTTGTTGATGGGCCTGCCATACCCAATAGGATGCTTGCAGTCCACGCACCTTCTCTTCATTCTTTTCACGCTTGCGCCACAGATTCGCGCCTTTGCGAAGTTGTGCCTGTGGATGACCCAGATCAGCAGCACGATCGATGCAGCGATCGCTCTCTGTGGCGTTGTAACCAGAGAATTGTGGGCGACGATAAATTTCACCGAGTGCATACCAAGCATCTCGATCACCATCTTTGGCAGCAAGCTCTAACCAATGAGCCGCTTTCTTTAGAGAGGCATTTGATTTGTTCTGTTCTGAATGGGCGCTTCCATCTAATTGCGCAAGACGCAAACCCAGAGTGAGTTTTGCAATAGTTAATCCAAGTTCTGCGGCTTGGCTTAAGGCATCTTCATTTTGTTCATCAAGCCAAACTTGCCATAGAGAGGACAGGGCTTCATTTTTTGGCTGAAGCTTAATCAGCAATTCTTTTGCATTGTTTGCAAAAAGAGATTCGCCATCTGCAAGCTCATGCAAATATTGCTTGGCGATCTTTTGCATGCCAGCAAAATCTAAAGAAGAAATTTTTTCCAGCGTCGCTGAATTCTTTTTTACCCAATCAAGCAATTGGGATTGAACTTCTTGATTTGCAGGATTAATTAATAGATTAACAAGCTGCCATTTGGCGGCAAGATTCGAATCAGAAACATCCCTGGCTTCAGCTAACTGCCAAAAAGAGTCCCAGCCAAACCGAAAGGCAGGGGAGTTAAAGGTTTCAGCAAGCGGAATATTGGCAATCTGGCTTAAAAGATCAAAAATTTCAGCGTCACTTGAGCTTTTATTCTCAAGTGATTGATTCATAATAGAAAAATACGATTTTTCTAGCCAAATCAGAGCGTTAGCAGGTTGGATTGGGGTTTTGAAGGCCCCAGTAAGGTAGGCGGAGGCCAGCTTTTGTTGCGCGGAAACATCACCCAAACGGGCTGAACTGAGGATTTTTAGGAATTCGCGACTTGCCATATGACAATTTTGGCATCTAGAGCCCATAAAAGACAGAAAACAAAGGTCTTGTTGTCGAGATACAACGAAGAAAGCCAAAAAACTACCTTTTGACAAGCAAAAAGAGCTCCTAAATACCCTGACCTCCAGTCTGGTGAGGCAAAAGAAGCAAAATTCGTAGGTCCCAGTTTTATTTGGGCATTACTTTTAATTTTTGGAGATTTAAAGAATGAAAAAATCGCTATTAGCACTCGCAGCATTGTCAGCTATTGCTGGCGCTGCTCAAGCTCAGTCCAGCGTAACCGTTTACGGTATCTTGGACGTTGGTTACATCGGTTCTAACGCTAAAGAAGGTACTGTTACTTCTCCGGCTACTGGCACACAAACAAACAAGATTCAAAAGTCTGCTTTCGGTCAATCTGCTGAGCAAACTTCACGTTTGGGTTTCAAAGGTACTGAAGACTTAGGCGGCGGCGCTTCTGCTTTCTTTACTGTTGAACTCGGCTTGACACCAGCTAACTCCGAATTGTCTGGCGGTACAGCTGCTGACCCATACCAAAAGAATACAAACAACTCTGGTTCTACTGTTGATAACCGTCAATCATTTGTTGGCTTGAAAAAGAATGGTATTGGTCAATTCGCATTCGGTCGTCAATACACAAACGTGTTTAACGAAGGTGCTGCTACATCTCCTGGTCAATACAACAACGTAGCAGGTGACGTTGTATACGCTGGCGGTGCATCTTCATTGTTTGCCTCAAGCGCTTCACAGCAAAGCGGCAACAACAATGGTGAAGGTTTCACAAACCGTGCTTCTAATGCATTGACATTGCAATCTGATAGTTTTGGTGGTTTCCAAGCTGCAGCAATGTATGCAATGAACAACCAAAACCAAACTCAAGTTGGTACAACTAATAATCCAAACACACCAACAGCAGCTAACGGTGGCAATACAAACTGGGGCGGTTGGGGCTTGAGCGCTAACTTCACATGGCAAAAGTTGTACATCGGCGCTGCTTATCAGTCATTTAAGACTAACTATGCAACTGGTGTATTCGCTGCTGCTCCAACTTCTGCAAATGCTAACCTTGGCTCTGTTGCTGTAACTTCAGGTCAGCAAGTTGGTGGCGGTGTGATTTTCCCAGCTACACAAACTTCTGATAAACAGACTTTGGTTGGTGCAACTTATGACTTCGGTATCTTGAAGGCATACGCACAATGGGTTGGCCGTAAGATTCAAAACGACTTCAGCACTGATGCAGTTACATCTAACGCTGGTGAACAGTTCAACCGTAATGCTCAACAACTTGGTGTACGTAGCTACATCACTCCAACAGTTGAGTCATGGGCATCTGTAGGTAACGGTAAGATCAAGTCATCTTTCGGTGGCCAATCAGCAACATTCGTAGGCTGGCAGTTAGGTACTAACTACTACCTCAGCAAGCGTACAAACTTGTACGGTATCTATGGTCAAGTTCAGACTGGTAGCACTCCTAGCACTGGTGGTGTAGGTGCAGGTGGTAACCAGTACGCTTTAGGCTTGCGTCACACTTTCTAATTCACTGCTAGCGTAAGCTAGTTAAGAATTAGTTAGGTATCAAATTAACCCACTGTGGAAACACAGTGGGTTTTTTCTTGGCTGTAATTTCTAAAAGTATTTGTGCATAGTCTCTCACTCGTGCAATCATGATTAGCACGTGCACCATGTTTTCGTCACAAACCACACGAATTTGACCCAAATTCACATCAAACTCATTTAAGTGCTTGCCGATACTGCAGCGCGAGCTTGATTGAGTTTGGTTTGCTGCTGACGTAAGCGTTCTTGTTTCACAGCTGTTTGACTGCGTTTAACTTGTGCCTGCATGCTACGAATGCGTGCTTGCTCTGGTGTGGGTGGTTTAGTTGATGTAATGACTTCATGTATGCGCATTATGTATTTAATGGCGACCAAACAATATCACTCACCCCCGCACTTTCTGCGCATACCCCAGCACTAATCACCCATACCCTACACATTAGTTTGACGCTAATGTGTAACCCAGCACATTACATACACCGTATTGCGCTTCACCCAAGCGTTTTGCGAGATAGTCGTTTTCAGCATACACAATCGTGTTAGCTCTTTGTAGTTGATTGATGCGCACCCATAGTCTGTATTGCTTCATTTTGTAAATCCTTCACGCAGTTTAGTTGCCGCATTTTCAATCGCTGTATCTAACTCGCCAGCACTTACAGCCGTTTTGATTACATCCAAAACTTTGACTAAATCCTTCTCCGTGCCAACTTCTACAGCAAACTTGCCTTTTCCTAACTCCAACACTTTGCTACCGTAGCGCACACTGATTGCCAGTTTGCCGTTATCTGTAACAAACCACCACGGTTTTACACGCACATCGGTTTCCACTTGTTTGCGTGCGCCTGTATCAATATCAGCAACACTGCGGAACTTTTTGACACTAAAACTTGTGCCAGTTTGTTGCGCCCGTGCTAACTCTGTTTGTTGCCAGATGCGCTTGATAAGTTTGTTTCTGCGCTGTAGCACTTGCGGGATTTGTGTCGGTTTCTTTGCGTCTGTTAGCTTTAGTGTGTTTAAGTTGCTCATTTGTGTATCCTTTTCTGTTGTGTGTTTTAGTAACTGTAGTTTCGGTATTACCAAACTCGCAACCTCTTTTTGCCTTCACATCTTTTTTGTCCAAAACCACGCAAATCCACCTAATATTGCGCCAGATTTTGTTACATATTGTTTGGTCGTTACTAAATAAATGTATGAACGATATTACTTACAACATACAAAGACGAGAGAAGCGTGACACCGAACTTGCTGACGCTTGGTTGCGTGGCATAGGTGTAGATGTAGGCAGTTTTGGAACAACTAAACCGAACTTACTCAAAGCGCAACAGACAGCCAATAAACTGCTAACTGAACATATTGGTGTTTTGGATAAACCGACTAAACGCTTTATTGAGTATTTCCAGTCACGCTACAGTTGCGCTAAAAAACGCAAACACATTACGGACGGCGATTGTTTCCGTATTCTTAATCTACACAGTCGCATATTGCGCGGTGAGTATCGCAGTAACAGGAACAAACGCAGAACAACACAGGCATAAATCAGGCACATTCAAAACGCAGATAAACACTGCGCTAACAAAGGTAAAAACTCCACTTGTAATATAACGGCTAATGCGGTGGAACTTGCGACACATACACTGTAGAGTTGTGTCGCACATAAGTTGATGCCGAAGTTTTACTACAAACGCAAACCAATGCCACAGTAGTTTGGAAGTTTCAATACATCAGTCTTCCATATTAAAAAACTTTCTACAGTGCGTGTGACAGTCTTTTTACCGTCACGCACAGCGCAACGACTAATAGCGACAGATTCGTCTCCGCTATAGCCGTTGCGTGATCTAATCATTCTCCGTCAATCAAACAGCACCAAAAGCAACTGCGTTGCTTTCGGCTTTCTTCTATTATGTTTATATGTGTTGATAGATGTAAATGTGTGAGCGCAAGCGATACACAAGCGAACTGCGTTCGCTTTCACACTACCAGTTAGATATAAATCACCAGCACCACAGATCTCCAGCACCTAAAAAAACTGCGCAACTAAAAATACAGGACTACGAACTGATTTTGGGTGGCACTACGCAACAGCACATCAAATCCGTCGTGTATGCGTATTTTTTCGGGTTTCGTAGAGCACAGTAGCAGATTGACACATACGCACGCTGTAGCGTGTTTTAACAAGTCTGCGCATTCTGTAGTCTAAATGCCACATTCATCACGCATTTTTGCGGTAAATACACGACCAAAGAGAAGTTACAAAGTCACAACACCACGACGCAACCAGTTGTTTTTTAACAGATTGCGCCACTTACACAGCGCAAAACTGTTTCGGTTGCTCATTTGCTACCAAAGAACACATACTTATTACGCACATATTATTAGGAGAACGCAATGGCACAGGCAAAATCACTGACGCAACAAGATATTGATAAAGTTTTAACTTACATCGCATCAAACACGAACGCTACACGCAACAGGGCGATGTTTTTGCTGACTGTTTTGGCTGGAT